>JBDKUO010000060.1 GCA_039679645.1 Armatimonadota bacterium | reverse complement strand
AAAGCTGAGAATCGGTTTTTTGAGGACTGTTTACAGTAGAGGCATACTGCTACAAGCGAGATATCAGTTATTTGCAGCGATTCTGCGCCTAAAATGAACGCAATATTCGTCTATCGCAATTGCCTCGCTCTTACAAAATTTGCATTATCACACGGATACCGGTAGAATTACAGTCATAATCTTTACTGCCGAGGAAGATACGGATACCGCTCACGTCTAAAAGTCTTTTCGGCACGACAATACCTCGTTGGTTCAAGGAAGATGCTTATGAAGCGAATGATAATGGCTTCGTTAATGCTCCTTGTCCTGGTGTGCGCCACAATCCCCGGCGCCTGCGCGGAGCTGGTCCCGGTTCGTGTGCTTGCAGGAGGCAGGGAGGCTGTTCTTGCGCCGTCATCGGTGTGGGATGGCAAGCGTGTACTGGCTCCCCTGGGCATCCTGGATGCGCTTGGCGCAAGCTACATGGCGTCAACGGAGAACAAGAAGATCGCAGTCATCTCCGCCCGTGGAGAGGTGGGTGAGATCGAGACTGTGGACGTAAACAAAGCAAAAATGCTCCCGATGGACAAACTTCTCGCCATTATCGGCGGTGAGTCAGGTTGGGACGGTGATGCAAAGACACTCAGTCTCACGGCTCATATGCAGTCGGTCGAGTTTGTCGACGAAACCCTCAAAATTAACTGCAGCTTCCCGGTTGTTTATACGGTAAAGCCCTGGACAAGCGCCAACAAGCTGGTAATCGATATCCCGTATGCCAAGCTCGATTCCGAAGCGAGAGAGGTCTACATCGGCACGGGAAAAATACTGCGGGCGCGGCTGGGCAGTCAGGACGGCTGCGCGCGGGTAGTGCTGGATATGGAGAAGAACGTTCCGTATAAAGTAATAAGCGACCCGGTGACTGCCCAGATTGCAGTCAAGGTCTCCGAAAGTCTTCCCAAACCCAAAGCACAGATTTCACAGCAGCCGAAAACCGAAAAAAAGAAAACGTTTTCAATCACCGGCATCCGGGTCGATCCGGTTCACGATAACGGTTTTGATCTGGTTATCTCCACAGACAAAAAAGGCTCCGCCTCGGTAAGCTATGATGTCTGCCCGCCCGAAATCGGCGTCATCCTGCCGGGCGGCATTGTGGAAGATTCGCAGTGCGCTGGTTCCAGCCCGCTTCTTAAGAGCGTAAAGATTGACAAGTCAAACCCCAACAAACCCCAACTGGAACTGCAGCTCAAGCGCGTCATGGTTTGTTCTCTGCAGGCAGATGAGTCGCAGATGGTGTTCTCTGTCCGCCCGCCGGATAAGTCCGGCGGAAAGCTTGCGGACAAAGTGATTGTGGTTGACCCGGGGCATGGCGGAAACCAGAAGGGCGCATGCTGCGGCAATATTATGGAAAAGGATGTTAATGTCAAGATCGCTGATGAACTGGCGGATGTTCTGCGCTCTCAGGGTGCGAAAGTTATTCTGACCCGAACTGGCGATGTGGCTATGGGTCTGGCTGCGCGGTCCGAGGTTGCAATCAAGAACGATGCGGACTTTTTCATCAGCATTCACTGCAATTCCAATGGCGTCTCCAATTCTGCCAGTGGAATCGAGACCTACTATCATAAATCCGAGCCAAGCCCTATGGCGCTGGCATATGCGGTGCATGCGGGTGTGTGTTCCGCGACCGGCATGTGTGACAGGCGGCCCCGCAGCGATAAGACGCTCTACGAATCCGGGCTGGCTGTCCTGAGGCGGCTTGAGAACACCGGCCTGCCGGGAATACTTCTGGAATGCGGCTATCTCAACCACTCTTCCGACCGAAACAAGCTGCTTGATGCAAACTACAGAAAGAAACTGGCATCCGGGATTGTTGCAGGACTTAGGTCTTATATCGAAGGCACTCCTATTGAAGTGAGGCAATAGCAATGGCAAAGCGAAAATCGAGATCATTCAGTTTTGGCTGGACAATAATTCTGGCGCTTGTCGTTTTTGGAGCAGCAGCGGCAGCCACATATTACTTTTCCAATGGCATGGGTAAGGGAGTAAAGAAACCTGAAAGCAAACCCGTGGTGGAAAACCATACCACAATTGCAGAGATCCCCGAGCGTAAAGTAGTCATCTACCTGCCGATCAGCGAGAAAAACAGGTTCTATCTTGTTCCCGTGACTAGAACCACGGAGATCAAAGGTGATATACTGAGCGTAGCTGCAAAAGTGCTTCTCGCCACCAACGGTGAAAAGGGTGAGGCAGGTAAACTTATTCCCAAGGGGACTAAGTTGCTGGTTCCGGTCAAAGTCGCAAAGGCTATAGCCACACTTGACCTGAGTAAAGAGTTCGTGGATAAATTCTCAGGCGGCTCGACCCAGGAGTCGCTTGTGCTTAACTCCATCGCCCATACTCTCGTTGTAAACAGCGGCGGGAAAGTGCGGAAAGTGCAAATTCTAGTGGAAGGAAATACGGTTGAATCGCTTGGCGGACATTTCGAGCTTACCGATCCCATAGAGGCCGACTCCACCTTGCTCAAACCGGATAAATAGAGTTGATAGGTGTTTTCGATTCTGGTCTTGGCGGGCTGTCTGTCGCCGCAAAGATCATCCAGACATATCCCAAGGAGCAGATATTCTACTTTGCCGATAACGCGCATGTGCCATATGGCGAGAGACCCCTTGACGAAATCAGGGGGTTTGCAGTCGATATTACTGCCTATTTGATCAACAAAGGCGCAAAAGCGGTAGTAATGGCGTGCAATATGTCGAGCGCAGTAGCCCTAGAGGCAGCGCAGAGTCGCTTCCCGGATGTCCCAATTCTTGGAGTGATAGAGCCTGGTGCGAAAGCGGCGGTTGCAGTAGCGCAGAGCGCGGCGATTGGCGTGCTCGCTACAAGCGGGACAGTAAAAAGTGGCGCGTATGAAAGGTCTATTCATAAGCTGGATCCGAAGCGTAAAGTGGTCCAGCAGGCGTGCCCGAGGTTTGTGCCTCTGGTGGAGTCGGGCAGAGCTGACAGCGAGGAAGCAGAGGCCGCTGCGCGTGATTATACAGCGCCTCTTATCAGCGAAGGCTGCCGGACTATTATCTTGGGCTGCACTCATTACCCGTTCCTGCGCCGCGCGATAGAATCTGCCGCTGGACCGGATATCACTATTGTCGATCCGGCGATGGAGACCACTTGCGCTCTGGGTAAGATTCTTGATGAGCGAGGAATTGCCGCCGGCAGACTGGAAGCCGCGCATGTATTCAGTGCCAGCGGGGATACGGCGTGCCTTGCATCCATCGGCAGCGCTTTTCTCGGAAGGCCTATCGATAAGGTTGAAAGAATAACAATAAGCCCGGCGGTTGAAACCACGGCAACAAATGCACAAACTCACCCTTAGGGGACTCGATAAAACAAATTGCAGATGGTCCGAGAGTTAACTCTCGGATCAAACGTGTTGGGGACTTAAGTCCCGAGAACAGCGTCCGGGATTTAAATCCCGGACGATCAAAAAATAATAAAGTCAGCCGGGCGGTTGCAGTTCCGGGCTCTTCGCTCTCCACTCTCCGCTTTCGGCTATTCAGGGAGATACAAGCAACATGATTCGACTAGACGGCCGCTCTGCCGACCAGCACAGACCGGTTAAGATAACCCGCAACTTCAACAAATATGCCGAGGGAAGCTGCCTCATAGAGATGGGTGACACAAAAGTCATCTGCACAGCTTCAATCGAAGAGAAAGTCCCTCCGTTTCTCAAGAACTCTGGTCAGGGGTGGGTGACTGCCGAGTACGGCATGCTTCCGCGTTCGTGCGAGACCAGGACCCAGCGCGATATTATCAAAGGCCAAATTAATGGCCGTTCTCAAGAGATCCAGAGGCTTGTCGGGCGGTCTATAAGATCGGTTGCCGATATGACCGCGTTCGGTGAGAGGACAGTCTGGCTCGACTGCGATGTAATTCAGGCCGACGGCGGCACACGGACGGCGTCCATTACCGGCGCATTCATCGCATTTTTAGATGCCTGCGCGGTCATGAAGAAAGAAAATATCTGCAAGAAATTGCCTTACACCGATCTTATGGCCGCTATCAGCGTAGGGGTCGTTATGAATGAGGAACTGCTTGACCTCAACTATAAAGAAGACTCCAATGCCTCGGTAGATATGAACGTAGTTATGACCGCATCAGGTCGAATAATCGAGATTCAGTCCACTGCCGAGGGCGCGCCGTTCACCCGCAATCGCTTCAACAACCTTCTTGACCTCGCGACGAAGGGCACCGGCGAACTCACAAAACTCATCAAAGAGACGATGGCCGATATCCTGTGAGAAAGCTCGTCATCGCAACCAAGAACCCCGGCAAAGCCAGGGAGATGGCCGAGATTTTGACAGATATGCCCTATGAGGTCGTCTCGCTTTCGGACTATCCTGATGCGCCCGAGGTCGAAGAGACAGGCTCTACATTTGCCGAAAATGCCGTCATCAAGGCTAGGGCTTACGCCGAGTATACGGGCGAGCTTACTTTGGCGGACGATTCCGGTCTGGAAGTGGACGCGCTCGATGGCGCTCCGGGTGTGTTTTCAAGCCGGTTTGCTCCGACCGATGCCATGCGCATCTCCAAACTCCTCGACCTTATGAAAGATGTGCCGTGCGACAAGCGCACCGCGCGCTTCAGATGTGCAGTTGCGATTGCTGATCCTAATGGTGATGTGAAGACCTGCGAAGGGAAAGTGGAGGGGACAATAGCTTATGCCCCACGCGGCTCAGGCGGGTTCGGCTATGATCCCGTATTTATAGTGACTGAGCTTGGCAAACACATGGCCGAGCTTGGCTCTGACGAGAAGAATGCGATCTCTCACAGAGGCAGGGCGCTTGGCGAGGCTAAAAAATTGCTGGCGCAGTAGAATGCCGTTATGCCGAAAGAGCTTTATAATCTGATCTTAGTATTGCAAATATCTGAAAGTCTCTGAATTCTGATTTTTGATATTGGCACTGTCTGAGAAGCCCTTCAAGCTTCATACCAGTTTTTTGCATAACCCTTACGCCAGCGTTATTTTCAGGGATGCACAGTCCTTCTATCCGATTAAGCTGCAGCTTGGTAAAGCAATACTCGAAAACTGTATTGACAGCCTCCACCATATATCCATTGCCCCAGTAAGTTCTTGCAAGTACAAAGCCGATCTGGGCCTTTTTGTGATATAGATCAAGCTGCATGATATGTATGCTTCCTATGATCTTCTTTTCAGCCTTGTGCTCTATTCCCCATGGGGTGTCTTTACCGTCGGAATAGCTATCAAGCACTCCCTGAATATATTCTGAGGTGTAGCTCCAGTTCGGATGCGGTCCCCAACGCAGAAATTTGGTGACCTCCGGGTCAGATGCAAAGCCGTAATAATCATCTATGTCTTCCAGAGTGTATTTTCTGATGACTAAACGCTCTGTCTCCAATCGCGGCAGGTTTTTATAAAAGTCAGCTTCTTTCATTGTTATCTTTCTCATTTGGCAGGTCTTTAGGTTTGCCAGCCGTCAATACAAACTTTCCAGGAATACCGGCAAGCTGTGAGTCCGGCAGTTCGACTAACTCTTCTATAATCAGTCCGGCGTGTGCAAATGCGGTTACAATTTCACCCATAGTCCAGTAGCGGAGCAGGCACTTTGGAAAGCCGCCCTGTTCCTGCCCTGGGAAGAATTGCTGGAACGCGACATCGCTTTCGTGATATTGTTCATCGAAGTAGTTTCCCACCAGAGATATCTCGCCATCACTGACTGAAATGCATTTTCTTATCGGGTGGAAGTCACTTGCCACCAAACGCCCGCCAGGCAATAAGATTTCATTAACGATCTGTGCAAATACCGAAAGATCGGCCACATAGTGAAAGATGCCACCTTCCATATAGACTATATCGAAGCTGCTCGCAAACTCGTGAAGGGGCAGCGCCATTACATCGGATATTAAGTAGTTGATGAGAACACCGGCAGCCTCTGCAAGCTCCTGAGCATAACGCGCTCCCTCAGGCGATATATCTACAACAGTGACATCTGCTCCCAACAGCGAAAGAGGCACTGCTTTGCGGCCATTCGACCCCATCAAATTAATAACGCGTTTTCCTGTGACATCGCCCAGATACGGCAATTCATGCTTGAGAAATGACGTCGGATCATCTTTCATCTGAGCAGCAGCCTGGTCCGGCTGACCGCTGTATCGCAGCCAGTGCTCATATGCTCTGTATGACCATGCGATTTCGTTAACCTTGCTTTGAGATTCTTGCACTGCTCGACTCCGGATTTTATGTTGAGATAAGCTGTATCTTACTTTGCGCTGTCTCCTCTGTCAACTGGCATGCTTCTTCAGCTTATACCGTAAAACGGTTGACTAACAGACGAGATTCGTGTAGATTATCACTGACTTATGTAGTGAGAGGAATTATATGCAGCAGCTTTGGGCGCCCTGGCGCCTTGAATACATCGTGGGAAACAAGACTGAGGGATGCATCTTCTGCGTCTTTCCAAAAGAGGATAATGACGAGAAAAACCGCATACTCTATCGCGGCAAGCACGCGTTTGTGATTATGAACGCCTTCCCATATTCCAATGGGCATCTGCTTATCCCGCCCTACCGCCACATCGCTGATCTGACGGAGCTTACCGACGAAGAGAGCCTCGAAATTATGCAGCTCACGCAGATGTCGTGCAAGGCGCTGAGCGCGGTATGCAGGCCCGACGCTTATAATATCGGCATAAACCTCGGCACGGCAGCCGGGGCAGGCATTGCGGACCATCTGCATCTGCACATAGTCCCCAGGTGGAATGGGGATACCAACTTCATGCCGGTCTTTGCGGATGTGAAGGTTATTCCCGAATCCCTCGAAGCCACCTACAAAAAACTGAAAATCGAATTCGACCGATTGGCAGGCTAAAATGGAAGAGTCAGTTACCCAGCAAATTGAGCAGCTTAAGGCGCAGTGCCTCGACTGCAGCGAGTGCGCGCTCGCTCAAACTCGAAGAAATGTAGTTTTCGGCGAAGGCAACCCAGAGTCCCCGCTTATGATAATCGGCGAAGGCCCCGGCATGAATGAAGACGCCACAGGCAGACCATTTGTTGGTAGGGCAGGTGCGCTGCTGGATGAAGCGCTTGCCGCCTGCCGCATAGGCAGACAGCATGTATTTATCTGCAACGTGCTCAAGTGCCGCGCATGTATTACCGAAAACGGCAGGACGCGCAACCGCCCTCCTGCGACTGATGAAATCGACGCCTGCACGCACTGGCTGGAAAATCAGATACGTGTAATCAAACCGCTTGTGATCCTCTGCCTGGGAGCGCCCTCGGCTAAGTTCGTCATCAAAAAGGATTTCAAGATGACCAAAGAGCGCGGCATTTTCTATCCTACCAAATATGCCCACTATGCAATCGCGGCTCTGCACCCGGCCTATATCTTGAGGCAGGCAGGCCAGAGTTATGACGGCGGCAAGTCTCTGCTTATTTCGGATATCGAATCGGCGCGCAAAAAAGTAATCGAAGCAAAGAAAGAGCCGAAGCTCACTCTTTTCTAATGGAACATCCCGAAGTGTTTTTTCGTAACTCAACTGAATATAAACCGGAGGCTCAATATGAGAAATTTGCTATTGTTTGTGCTGTCGTGTTGTCTGATCGTAATGGCTGCGCCTATGCTCTGCGCGCAGGAGACGCCTCCCCCCGCTCCAACAATGCAGGGGCCATCGTCCACATCGAGCGCTCAGGAAATGGTCCTGCCTGCTCCCTGCCTGATGTCTTCACTGCATGTGATAAACTCCAATGCAGTGCCTATGCTTTCCGCCCGTCTAAATCTCACGGATGAGCAGAAGGCAAAGGTTACCGAGTTGTTTTCAGAGTCCGAAAAAACGCTCAATCCGGCAATTCAGGAACAGCAAAAGGCCGTTGACAAATACACAAAGGTGCTGCTCGACAATAACGCATCCGAGTCGGAGCTTACATCTGCAGCAGTGGAAGCAATGAAAGCGGAATCGTCGATTGTGACTCAAAAGATAAAGACGCTTGAGGGGCTTCGCGCCTTGCTCAATGATGATCAAAAGTCTAAGCTCAATACAGTGCTGGCGCAATTTGCGGCAATTTCGCACATACAGATATTAAAGCCAAAGCTTGAACAATCCGGCGCACAGCCCATTACATCGCCTGCTGCTCCGGCAAACCCGCAGTAATACAGGCTGCTTGCAAAAATGTTGTAAATTTTTACCGATGACTATTGACAAATCTTGCAAGCAGCACTATTATAGTGCCGAGGTGCTTTGCACCTTCCCAATTCCACACGACTGTACAACTTAATACAAAATCGAATACATAACAAAACGCCTAATTTCTTATGAAAGCGGAGGACCCGACCGATGAGGGGGCGAGTCCGGAAACGGAGGGGGAGCTTCCTACCCTAGCCCGACAGCTTACTCCGCAGGCGAGGCAGGAAGGTATCTTTCAACCACACGCTGCGGTAGATCTGTCTATCGCAGCTTTTTAATTGTCACCTATTCCGTCATTCCGAACTAATGTGAGGAATCTGCTTTTCAATGCTTTATCGGCGATTTCTCGCATTATAACTCGAAGTGATTAATCGGAGCACTGAGGAGATGTCGTTCACATTCGTGCATGCGGCCGATCTGCATCTGGACTGTCCGTTCGATGGTCTGGGATACATCTCTCCGGAGCTTTCGTCAGTCCTGCAAAATGCCACTTTTGCCTCGCTCGATAACATCGTCAAGCTCTGCCTGGCACGCAGTGTCGATTTTCTGGTAATAGCCGGGGATGTGTATAATTGCAGCGACAAAAGCCTGCGCGCACAGCTGAGGTTTCGCTCTGCTCTCGAAAAATTGTCCGAGGCGGGCATCAGCTCATATATAGTATGCGGCAATCATGACCCATCCAACGGCTGGAGCGCAAGTCTCGACTGGCCTGCAAGTGTCCACTTCTTCTCATCGTCTGAGCTTGAAGTCAGACCGGTTATCCGCAATGGCAGCCTGATCGCAACAGTCCACGGTATCAGCCACTCAAAATCCGGTATTACTGAAAACCTTGCCCTGCGTCTTTCGCATGACAAAGATTCTCCATTCGCCGTGGCTCTGCTGCACTGCAATTGCGGCCAGGCAGCAAGCTATGATCCATATGCGCCGTGCACACTAGCCGACCTTGCAGATTCCGGCTTCGACTACTGGGCACTTGGCCACATTCACAAGAGGGCCATCCTGCGCGACAGCGCTCCCCTTGTAGTGTATCCCGGCAGCTCACAGGGTCTGAACCCCAAAGAGACCGGTCCAAAGGGCTGCTATATCGTTAGTGTCGATGATGCGGGCAGCGCAAGTTTGGAGTTTACAGAGACCGACGCGATTCGCTGGTTTGATGAAGAGATATCCGCCACAGGGGTCACGCAGGAGCAGGAGCTTATCGACTCTCTTGGCGAGAGGCTGGAGGATATCAGACGGCGGTCAGGCCGTCCGGCGCTGGTTCGCTTTCACCTGATTGGCAGGACACCTCTTCACCGCACACTGGCGCGCAAGGCTATACTAGAGGATATCACAGACGACCTCAGGCAAAGCGAATCACTGCATGGGGATTTTGTCTGGGTCGAGTCGATAATAGATGAGACCCGGCCGGATATCAATATAGACGAGAGGCGTCTATCCGAAGACTTTGTAGGCGACTTCCTTCGGCTGGCGCAGGAAGCGCGCCAGAACCCGGATCGCCTTGCAGGTCTCAGGAGCGCGCTGCAGCCTCTCTTTGAGCATGGTCGGGCTCACGCATATTTGAGCCGGCCCAGTGATGACCGGCTTCTGGAATGGTTGGATGCGGCGGCTCTCTACGGTCTGGACGCTTTGACGGAGGAGACCTGACAATGAAGATCTCTGAGTTCTTCATATCGGGTTTCGGCATGCTCTCCAAAGTGCGCGTCGACGGCCTCTCGGGCGGCCTCAATATATTCGTCGGGGACAACGAGGCGGGCAAAAGCACGCTGCTTGCCTTCATCAGAACGGTCTTTTTCGGCTTTGAGACAGCTCAGAGCAGGGAGAACCAGTATAAGCCCATTGCGGATGTGGAGCACGGCGGCATAATCAAGCTCCGGCTGGACCGCAGCGGTCTGGACTACATCATCAAACGCGGACCCGGCAGAGCGCAGGGAGTGCTCGAAGTTACGATGCCCGACGGCGCCAAAGGCGGCGAGGAGACTATATCCCAACTTCTGCCGGGAGTAAAAAAAGACCTTCATCGCAACGTTTTTGCTTTCAGTCTGGACGAACTCCAAAAGCTGGATTCTCAAGACGTCCGTTCGCGAATCTACAGCTATGGCGCCGGTGCGGGAGATATATCGGCAGTCGATGTAGAGAAGCGGATCGACTCGGAGATGTCTGCTCTGTTTTCCCCGAGAGCCGGCAAACCCAAGATAAATGCTCTGCTGGGCGAGATCGGCTCTTGCAGTTCAAAGATCAAAGAGTTGAGCACACTAAGCTCGGATTATGATACTCTCTGCGCTCAGCTATCAAGTATCGACAGTGATATACAGAAGGCTCAGCAGCAAAAGACTTGCCTGGAAAGAGAGATAACCCATCTTGACCAGATGAAAAAGGCCTGGCCGATCTGGGAGTCTCTATATAGAGCCAAGGCAGAGTTCGACTGCCTGCCCGATATCGATTCCTTTCCAGCCGACGGAATCGGACGCCTGGAGCGGTCTGTAGAGAAAACAGCCGACCTCTCACACAGGTTCAGTCTTAAACGATCCGAGCTTGAAACTCAAAAACATAACTGCCCAACAGATGTGTCCATGCAGCCTATAAGGCGGGCCCCTGTAAAACCTATCGCGATAATAATAGGAATGTGTCTGGTCGCTCTTTCGGTAGCGTTCAGAGATAACGCTCTGGCGGCGGCGGCCTTCGGGCTGCTGGGTATTACTGCGGTTTCAGCAGGGTTCTGGGTGCAGTCGAACCTCGATGCGTCAGAGAAGTCGCATCGCGCCCAAGTCTATGATCATCTCAAGCAGTCGCATGAGAGTGCAATCGCCAGGATATCGAGCGAGATTGCGGACCTCGAAAATGAGCTTGACCAGGCTCGAAGAGATCATGAAACCCTGCTTCGAGCAGGCGGATCAGCCGATGAGGAGGATTTCCGAAACCGCAGCGAAGTGTATTCCAGACGCGAGCAGATCAGGGCAGATATTGCCCGCCTGGAAGCCGATATCGAGCTGATTGCTGGCCGGGAACATGCGATGCATCTTAAGCCCGAGCTTGAATCGACAGATTTTGATTCGATCCAGTCCAAATACATGAGCAAACGCGATGAGCTTGACCGGCTTCAAGTCAATCTTTCAGATCTGATCGAGAGGCGCGGGCGGCTCATCCAGCGCAAAGCCGAGATCGAAAAAAGCGAGGAGCTTTCAGCAGCCCTCCTGCAAGAGAGGGCACTTAAAGCGCAGTTGGATAAACACGCATCCGATTGGGCCGTGAAGGCTATCTGCAAATCGCTCCTGGAGCAGACCCGTCAGCAGTATGAGCGCGAAAAACAGCCCCGAGTAATACAGTCCGCGTCAGGTTTTCTAAATCGATTCACATCCGGCGCATATTCACGGGTCTTCTCGCCCCTGGGCCGGGATGAAGTTGAGCTTGAGACTTCCGAGGGCATCCGCAGGGACGTCTCGAAACTCTCCCGCGGCACTCGCGAGCAGCTCTATCTGGCTCTGCGCTTCGGTCTGATCCTTGAGTATGGCCTTGCAGCCGAGCCTCTGCCTGTGATAATGGACGATATCCTGGTCAACTTCGATCCGGCCCGCTCCCGTGCCGCTGCGCAAGCTATAGCTGAGCTTGCAGTCTCTAACCAGGTCCTCTTCTTTACCTGCCATCCCGAGACTGCAGATATGTTTTCCGAGCTGGACGCCTCCGCTCCGAGATTTGAGATTAGAGATGGCGACATTGCGAGGGCATAATAACGGTGCGGTATCCCAGCATGCTGAGTAGTGAAAGCTCAGTCCGTTTTAATGAAACATAAATCAGAGCCGGCTTTTTGAGCCGGCTCTGATAGATACGGCTTGAGGCGAAAAGCGCATCGGTTTATTCGATCAATGCTAGAGCGACTTAACGTGTGTCCAAGTCCAACCGCCGGTGGTGAAATTGCCGCTTGAATCGCAGTTTGCATAATAGTGGCCGACGCTGAGTGTGGTGTCGGTAATATGCATTACCAGGAAATTGCCATACTCAGTAATCGAGCCGTCATCATAGCAATCATATCCATTCCATGTGTAGTGCTGCGTGCTATGCGTATGACCATTGAATATGGCGATGACATTGTAGCCATCTATTATGTCTGCGAGCAAGTCACGCACCTCATAACTCCACCATTCCTCATCGTCATTGAGATAATAGTGCAGAAACATTACTATAGGGGTGCTGGTAGTTACGTTTGCAAGGTCCAGTGCCAGCCAACTGCGTACATACTGGTCTGGATAGCGCCCGAGCGAGATGAAGTGAACTCCATCTTTATTGAATGCGTAGGACACATTCCCCTCGGTGATATTGCAGTTGGGTGTGTAGCGATCTTTGAGCTTCTGGGCTACGTATGTGGAAGTACCCGATGTATAACCTGCAAATCTCCACCAGTCGTGATTGCCGCCGGTGACATACGTGGGATACTTCAAGCGATTATTATCACCAGTGACGCCGGCTTTTGAGAAGTGATAGTTGAAGGTGTTCCACTGGTCCTGGTAGTTGCGGTTCGAATACCACTGTGGAGTATCAGTAGCGGGAGTGGTACCCCAAGTTCCACCGTCACAGCAATCGCCGCAAATGAGAACTCCGCTCGGGGTGCCAACTGTGCCGCCGATTGCCGCCGGGTACGCCGAGCCGGGCAGAGAGTTCATTCTCTGAACAACAGCTTTGGCTCTGTTTGGGATCGTTGTACCGGTGCAGTGAACATCGGATCCGCAGAACATTGTCAGGTCGGTGGCCTGAGCCCCAATAGTCAGAACAGACAAAATTACAATTGACAAAAAAATTCTAGTACATCTTGCTGATTTCATCTCTCACACTCTCCTTCTTAGATGATTTATCGACGGTCGCCTCTCTCGTCGACTGCGCAATACCTTTGATTTTGCGCATGCCCTACCACAACAATTGTGCCCATGATACGATCTGTACGATTATCATACCAATTATTAACTGCCAACACGAAAAATAATGTGTGGAGTGTAGCATGCAGTCGGCTGCATGTCAATATGGCTTAGAACTGATTTTAGTCTTTGTCAAAACTCACTAGACTTACTATAATATAGTGGCTTGAAGAGCCCTCCGCACGCGGAGGGTCTGTTATGTACGAGCCTAATCCATCAAGAGGAAGAATTAGTAACATGAGTGCCGAGAAATCCGCATTGCAAAAGGCGCGAGCCACATATCAGCCGAAGCTGCCCAAGGCGCTTCGCGCAGGAAATATAAAGGTCGAGCTTGGAGCGCCGACCGAACCGGCCACCGATAAGTCGGACATCAAGAAGCTGTTTCCGCATACCTATGGCCAACCTGTCGCCAAAATAGTCGAGGGCGACGGCAACCTCAACATCTCTCCAATGAATGTAGGCGTGGTCCTTTCCGGTGGACAGGCCCCCGGCGGCCACAACGTCATAGCCGGAATTTTTGACGCGCTCAAGGCTGCCAACAAAGACACCAGGATATATGGTTTTCTGAAAGGCCCGGGAGGCTGCATCAAGGGCAAATATATGGAGCTGACCGCTGAGATTATCGATAACTATCGCAACACCGGCGGTTTCGATATGATCATGAGCGGGCGCGACAAGATCGAAAAACCCGAAGACCTGGCCGCATGTCTGGAAAATTTCAAGGAGATGGACTTGGACGGCCTAGTGATAATCGGCGGCGATGACTCCAACACCAATGCAGCCGTGCTTGCCGAGTATCTCGATTCTCAGGATTCCAAGACCAGAGTGATAGGTGTGCCCAAGACAATCGATGGTGACATGAAAAATGACCAGATCGAAGCGTCATTCGGTTTCGACACCGCCACCAAGACCTATTCAGAGTTGATCGGCAACATCTGCCGCGACGCAACATCCGCTGTAAAATACTGGCACTTCGTCAGGCTCATGGGCCGCGCTGCCAGCCACGTAGCCCTGGAGTGCGCTCTGCAGACTCATCCCAATATCTGTCTCGTCTCAGAAGAGATTCAGGCAAAGGGCACCACTCTCGGCGAGATCGTGGACTATATAGCCGACGTAGTGGTTAAGCGCGCAGCCGCGGGCAAGAATTATGGTATTCTGGTCGTTCCTGAAGGCCTGCCTGAGTTTATTTCTGATATCAAGACCATGATCGATGAACTTTCCAATATCCTCGGCAGGGAAGAGAAATACATCCGCGAGCTTGGCGATCATGAGGACCGCGTGCAGTATCTGAGCGGCCAGCTTTCCGACCACAGCGCGCGTGTCTACAGCTCGCTGCCCCTGGACGCCCAGGAAGTCCTGCTTAAGCGCGACAGCCACGGCAATGTGCCTCTTTCGCAGGTCGAGACAGAGCGGCTGCTCATAGACCTGGTCGCAGATAAGATCAGATTATTGAAGTCCAAAGGCGAGACCGAGGCAAAGTTCAGCCCGCTGGGGCACTTCTTCGGTTACGAAGGCCGCTGCGCATATCCGTCCAACTTTGACGCAGACTACTGCTATTCACTCGGTTATGCCGCCGCGCAGTTGGTTCGTGCTGAACTCACCGGTTACACCGTGAACGTGCAGAACCTTACCAAGTCGTCAGATGAGTGGGTCGCGGGCGGAACACCGGTCACGATGATGCTCAACATGGAGATCCGTAAAGGTAAGCCCACCCCGGTCATTAAGAAGGCTCTGGTCGAGCTTGACGGCGAGCCGTTCAAGCATTTCTCGGCCAACCGTGAAAACTGGGCTCTCAATGACTGCTATGTCTTCCCCGGCCCGATCCAGTATTTCGGTCCGTCTGAAGTCTGCGACGCGCCTACCTGCACCCTCGCCCTGGAAAAAGGCAAAGGTAAGGAAAAGTGCTGTTGCTGCTGCGGTAAATAATCGCTGGAGTTGTATACAATCCCTCCGGGTATCCTACCTGGAGGGATTATAGTCATCTGGAGTATAATATCGTCATATGTCCAGACACTTTCCAGATGATTTTCATCCATGCATAACCAAGTGGTTTATCGACAAATTTGGCGAGCCGACCCAGCCCCAGAGTCTCGGGTGGCCGCTGATAAGCCAGGGCAAGAACACGCTTATTCTGGCTCCCACCGGCTCAGGTAAGACACTGGCCGCTTTCCTTGCAGGGATAAACCGTGTGCTCTGCGACCTCGAACCGGGCAAGTCTAGCGAGCAGGGCATCGAGATTTTGTATATCTCACCATTGAAGGCTCTGAATTATGATATCGAACGAAACCTCTCCCAGCCCTTGACTGAAATCGTCGAGACAGCTCACCAGATGGGTTATTCGCTGCCGGAGATCAAGACAGCAGTGCGCACCGGCGATACCCCTGCCAACGAGCGCCGCCGGATGCTCACTAAACCGCCCCATATTCTGATCACGACCCCGGAGTCGCTGCATATTATACTCACATCGGCCGCGCGAAAAGTGCTGGAGAGCGTGCGATATGTAATAATCGACGAAATCCACGCGCTGAGCCCGAATAAGCGCGGAGTATTCCTGTCCGTGCTGATGGAGCGCCTGGAGAATATATGCCATAATCCGCCGGTGCGTGTGGGCCTGTCGGCTACTCAAAAGCCACTCTCCGAGGTCGCCGCTTTTCTGGGTGGGTTTGACGGTTCGGGTCAGGCAAGACCGGTGGAGATAGTCGATACGGGTGTGCGCAGGCAGGTGGATTTAAAAGTTGTCTGCACCTGCGAAGACCTGCGTCACCCGGAGGACGGATCGGTCTGGCCGTCTATATACAGGCGGCTCCTGGACCTGGTCCAATCCCACAAGTCCACTATCATCTTTGCCAACACGCGGCGCATCGTCGAGCAGCTCACACTGGGGATCAACGATCTGGCCGGGGAGGAGATAGTCCGGCCTCATCACGGCAGCGTTTCAGCCCCGATGCGGCGTATGACCGAGACCGCGCTCAAAGACGGCACCTTAAAAGGCGTCGTCGCCACCGGCACACTCGAGCTAGGGATAGACATGGGCGCTGTGGAACTGGTCTGCCAGGTGGAGTCTCCAAAGGAGGTCTCGAGAGGCCTGCAGCGCGTAGGCCGTGCGGGGCATGTGCACACAGCCGTCAGCAAGGGAAGAATTATCCCCAAGACAAATCCGGACCTGGCCGAAGCGGTGAGTGTGGCAAAGGGCATGCTCGAAGGCGATGTGGAACCGATAAGCGTTCCCAAGAACTGCCTGGATGTGCTTGCCCAGCAGATAGTCGCGATGGCCGCTCTGGAGAGTGCCACCTGGGATGATGTATATGCAACCCTCAGGCGCACCTATTCGTTCAATCAGCTCTCAGAGGAAGTCTTTAATATCACGCTCCAGCTTGTCTCCGGCAGGTATCCGTCCAAAGCGTTCAAGGACCTGCGCCCGAGGGTCTCTTTCGACAGAGTAACGGGCAAAATATCGCCCCTGCCGGGAGCGCAGCGGCTGGTGATTGCAAACGGCGGCGCAATACCGGACACAGGCCAATACGGCGTATACCTGTCAGAACCCCATCTAAAGATCGGCGAGCTGGACGAGGAGTTCGTCTACGAAAGGCGGGTCGGGGACACATTCTCTCTGGGGACAAACAGTTGGCGGATCGCTAAGATCGAGACTGACAGGGTAATAGTGACGCACGGCTCGGCCTATCAGGCGCAGACGCCATTCTGGCGGGGCGAGAGTGTGCCCAGGTCCGTCAGGACAGGCAGGATGCTGGGCGAGATGCTGCGCAATATAGCCGAGCAGGAAGACAACGCCTCCAACTGGGTGCGGCAGAACCTGCCTGTCGATGCGCAGGCGGCGGACAACCTGGTGAGCTTTGTGCATGCGCAGGCTGAGTCGGGTCTGCCTACGGACAAACGCATAGTGCTGGAGAGTTTTTCGGACGAGATAGGCTGTAGCCGGTTGGCGCTGCTCAGTGTGTTCGGCGGTAAGGTCCACAATGCCCTGCGGATTGCACTCTCGGCTCTTATCAAGCGCGAACTGGGCATTGACCCCGAGACAATTTCCGGGGACAACGGTATGCTCTTACGCCTGCCCGATTCCGACTCCCCTGTCCCATTCGGCATTGTCAAAATGCTCACACCCGAGCTTGCTTATGATCTTATAATGGAGGAACTGCCCAATACGGCGCTCTTTGGATTAAGGTTCAGGCAGAACGCCGCGCGTGCGCTGCTGCTGCCGGGAGCCGGGCACGGAAAGCGGACCCCTCTCTGGCTCCAGCGAATGAAGGCTAAAGACCTGCTCTTTATAGCCAAGCAGTTCGACGGCTTTCCCATAATAATCGAGACTTTCCGGGAATGCATGCGCGATTACTTGGAGATGGACGAACTGCGCGAGATACTATCGCAGGTCCGGTCCGGCGAGATCGAGGTGAGCACTGTCGAGAGGCAGACACCTTCACCCTTTGCCTCATCCATGCTCCTCAACTTCCAGATGATCTATCAGTATGAGTGGGACCAGCCAAAGGGCGCGCACAGGCGCAGGCACGCTCCTGTCGAACGCGCGCTGATAGACGAACTGGTGGACGGCAAACTAGGCCGCGATCTTAACGAGCAGGCGTTGGCCGACCTGGACAATATGCTCCAGGGCATTGGTGAGCGATATCGAGCGCGCACAGCCGAAGAACTGTATGAACTGGTCAGGCGTCTGGGCGATATACCCGAGCAGGACGCCGCCGAAAGGTCAGCAGAGCCTGAGATTGTAGATGGGCTTATAGAAGAAGGCAGGCTGGTCCGTGTCACATTTAAGGACGGCAGACTACCCGATAGACTTGTCGCTAGTGATCATTTGGAAGACTACCTTCGCGCGATATCGGGTGACAATAAAGCCCTCGACGATATCCTGGAGAGACACATATCAAACAGAGGGGTGATCGTGCCGGGCGATATAGCCGATGACTATGGCCTGCCCGCCGATGTTGTAAACAAAAAAGTGAAGGCTATGGCGGCATCCGGTGAGCTTGTCGAGATCCGACCGGCTCCGCATTCACGAAAGGTGAGGTATGTCGGCTCCGGCCATATCGAGTCCGTGTATCGCCGCACTCTGGCGATCGGGAGGATGGAATCGAAGCCGGCCTCAGCGCAGGCATACTCAGAATTCCTTCTGCGCTGGCAGCATTTGCACCCGGATCACCGGCTTTCAGGCCGGGACGGCACGCGCACGGCGCTGCGACAGCTCGAAGGAGTGTCCCTGCCTTACAGCGTATGGGAACCGGACATATTCGCCCGGAGGGTCAGAGACTTCAGCGTTGACCAGATAGATGATTTGTGCATGGCTGCGGAATTCGTCTGGACGGGCCAGTCAGCCGATCCGGAAAAGGCAGGAAACATAGCCTTTCTGGCGAGGGAGGGTCTGCCCGCTCTATACCCGTTGATACAGGCAGGTGCTCCGAATACAGAAACGTCGCATGATAAAGAGATTGTTCTTAACTGCCTTAAAGATAGGGGAGCATCATTTGTCATAGATATTGTCGCTGAAACGGGGATGGACTCGCGTGTCGTCGGCAGGGCGCTCTGGGAGATGATATGGACTGGTGAGGTCACTCACGACAGTTTTAAGATTCTGCGCTCCGGCAAGCCACCGGTTGTAACAGCGCCCAAACAAGCTGCAAGCTTTTCATATCCAGCCGACAGGCGGCAGTACTATCGAAGCCGTGCGCGGATTGCGAAGACTTTTGCCGGCCAGCCTGCTTCTAGCCCGGGCAGGTGGTCTGCATTCTCATCACTTGCCGGAACCGGGCGGGATGAACGCGAGTCACTGGAGATATACGCGCGCGTGCTGCTCGAAAGGTATGGCGTGGTGGCGAAGGACATTGTCCATCGTCCGGGTGAGGTGGATGTGCCCTGGGGCGACCTGTATCAGATATACCAGAGAATGGAACTGGCGGGCGAGATAGAGCGGGGATATTTTATAGAGGGCCTGGGCGGGGCGCAGTTCGGCCTGCCTGAAGCGGTAGACACATTAATGGGCCGATCAAGAATAGGGCAATTGAGTTCAACTGAGAAGGCTGCAGTGCTGATCAACGCATGCGACCCGGCGTATCTGTTTTCATCCTCGGGTCCGTTTGACATCGGCTTTGGAAGGGTAGCCAGACTGGTGTCGAACTACGCGGTAGTTATAGACGGCCTGCCCGTTGTAAGTTTGGAACTCGGGTCCAAAACTCTGAGAGTTCAAGACGGCCTCAGCGATGAAGTTGCAGCTAAAGCAATATCCGCTCTTGCTCACCTTGTTGACAGCCCCTGGCCTGTGCGGTCGTTTCGCAAGGTGGAGATATCGCAGTTGGCAGATACTTCAATCATCGGCAGCTTCGTGGAAGATATGATGCAGTCTGCCGGGTTTGAAAAAGAAAGCACATGTTTTCGATTGTTTGGCAGAAATGGGTAAAGTAAAACGTGACATACAGGCTAATAGTTGTCTTCACCCTCTTAGCGCTTACACCGGCCATCGGGCAGGGGGTGCAGCTAAAAAACTCAAACGGGGATATAATCAACTCCTCAAAGATAGCTGAAGCCAGCATCAAAAGGACATGCGGCCCCTGCCACGATGTCGATGCAAACGCGCGTACGCTGCATTTTAACGCCGGTTTGCAGAAGCCCGATCCGCAGGCAAGCCAGTGCCTTTCATGCCATCCCGCCAAGAGGCATAGAGTTGACGCAAAGCATATTACAAAACCGTCTGACGCAACCTGCAACTCCTGCCACCCGGACATTGCCAGCGAGGTTAAAACAAGCGTCCATGGCAGACACGACAAGCACCATAGCGACCACCCGACATGCACATCCTGCCACAAAGGCTATCCGCATTCGCTCGGGCAGAGGCAGACTCGAAGCAGGCAGGTAATGATGTGCGCCGGCTGCCACAGCGACCGGGCGCGGATGAAGCGCTACGGCGTAAAACCCGATGCCGTATCCTCATATGAGCACAGCTATCACGGCAAAGCTCTATTGCTTTCCGGCAAAGAAAAGACAGCCACATGTATTGATTGTCACGGCAGCCACCATGTGCTCTCGCCAAATGACGAAGACTCGCCTATCAGCAAAGCCAATGTTGCCGGGACATGTGGCAAATGCCACCCCGGCGCAAAGCTCAATTTCGCGGAATCGGGCGCGAACCATCTTCAAATTGAGATCGGGCAGTCGCCCGCATTGAAAGGGGAAAGGCTGTTTTTCCGCATATTGACCTCGGCAGTGATGCTCTGCCTGGTCGTGATGATCACTCTCGACCTCCGGAAAAAAGTCTTTTGCAAATACTGCTCGCCAAGGTCAGGAAAGGTATCCGCCGCGCTCATCGCACTGAGCTTTTATTCGCTTGTCGCAGGCATCTTGATTGCGTCATTCAATCCGCGTGCGGCAGAGTGGGCCTGGATAGTGTGGGCGGCGCTGCTGGCATCGGCTTTCACAGCATATGTCATCAAAATCAGGCATACCCATGAAAAGAAACCGCAGCGATATTATGAGCGTTTCACGCTCTCTCAGAGGCTCCAGCACATACTGCTTGCCCTGAGCTTTACTGTCCTCGTGCTCACCGGCATGCCACTCAGATACGCCGATGTAGGTTGGACCAGTCACCTCAACTCGCTCTTCGGCGGCTTCGAGGGCGCGCGCATTGCGCACAGAGTGGGAGCCATAGGACTGATATTCGTCTGGGTATGGCACTGCCTGCATCTGCTATTGCGATGGAGAAGAGAAGATTTTTCATTCAAATCCTGGAGTATGTGGCCGACCGGAAAAGATTTTGCAGACTTTGTAGACACGGTCAAATACGGCCTGTCTTCCAAGATAAAGCGGCCAGAATATGACAGGTTCAGCTTTAGAGAGAAGTTCGATTACTTTGCCGTCTGGTGGGGCGCGCCTGTCATGATATTGTCGGGGCTGGTGCTGTGGTTTCCGGTCCAGATTGGAAACCGCCTGCCTGCCATAGCACAGTCAATCGCGCTTATCGCCCACAGCGACGAAGCCCTGCTGGCAATGCTTGCGATATTGGTCTGGCATTTCTATAACGTGCACCTCAACCCGGATAACTTCCCGGGTAATCAGGCTTGGCTGACGGGAAAGCTTTCAGAGACCGAGATGGAGCGCGAGCATCAGACAGAGAAGGCAAGGATCGACGTAAAAGACGGATGGGAAGATTATAGCGACTAAGCGTTGTATTATTTCAACTTTTTTGCATTTTTCCTCCGGCCGCTTGCTTTACTTGATATTGGACGCGTGTTAGTATTGCTCATGTAACGGCAACAGACTCATCTTTAATGAGCACTAGTAAAAGAGGAAGAGGCGCCTAACCGCACTCCTTTGGGCGGCGATGGAACCTAAATGGTTCAAAAAGGCGCGGTGGGAAGCGTTGAAAACCAGGGAGGACGCTTCTCAATATGCGTAACGTCAAGACATGGACCATTGCAGCACTCGTGGTCCAGATCCTAGCATTTGCTGCAACCTCATCACCAGCCGCAAAAAAGCACTCAATGCCCGCCACTGATAAACAGTCGGCTGCCAAACAGGAATCCACAGATAAAGATGAACCACCTACAGAGATTACACTCGCCCTTGATTCCGGCGCAGATCAGACTGTATTTGCACAAGAAACCGACGCCCCTCAGCCGGCAGACTGCAAAGTGGAACTTAAAAAGACCGCCCTGCAATATCTAGGCACACCATACAGATGGGGAGGAACCACACCCAGCGCATTCGACTGCTCAGGGTTCACACGCTATGTATACAAACAAATGGGAGTCACACTTCCCAGAACTGCCCGGCAGCAGTATAAGGCGGGCAAACCGGTTAAAGCGGGTGACTGGGAGACCGGCGACCTGGTCTTCTTTGATATTAAGAAGGGCTATGTCAGTCATGTCGGGCTTGTTCTGACTTCATGCGTATTTATCCACGCCTCAAACCCGATGTCCGGGGTCAAGATCGACAGCCTCAAGGAGAAGTATTACAAAAGGTATTATGTCGGCGCTAGAACATACGGCCTGACTTAAATGCCGACTTGAGGTGCCATATCAAATCCTTCATCCCTCCGGTATCTTGCCCGGAGGGATTTTTGCAATTTTGTCAAAACGAACCGAGCGTGAAATCTGAAATATTGAGCTTGAGGCAGTTCGTTTTGGCTGTTTTTTATATCTGCAATTCATTTTCCTAGCTAAGATGCTTCGAGAGCATATGCTCCGAAGCGCTTGCACAATCTTCGGGACATACGTCCGCGAAGCATACAAAGAATTGATCATCGGTAAAGATATCCTCCTATAATTATAAGACGACAACTCGGCCAAAATGTGGTTAACGGACCATGGTATTTTGGTTAAATGTTGTTCACGGGTAGTGAATATTTTGTTGGAGCTGGATATGCGGCTGTATCAGGACTGGGGTGTCCTAAAATAACAAAACAGGCAACAGGTGCGAATATACACTACCTGCTGCCCATGGACTACTACATATATTATCTTTTTTTCTTGCTCTGCGAACCCTACAGGCTAGACTAATACATTGACACGCCTGAAGTTGCCGCCTGCCTTTGAATCAGATTCTTTCTTCAAGCAGAATGTGCCTTTTCCTTTAACGGCGTTTTTGCCGTCGGGGTATGCGTCGAATTTGAAATCCGTGCTGTGAAGCTCGCGCGACACGCCGTCGAACATAGCTGTAGGCAGGTTTTTTGCTGCGCTGCCGTACGCGTAGTATCTGGTCTGGCTGCTCGAACCGACCTCGCTTTCAAGATCGAGGGTAAGGCTGAACTCCATCTCCTTGCCGTCTTGGGTGACGACAGAACCGGTGACCTCGATATGTCGCGTACTCACCTCGGCTTCAGACTTATTGACCGTGTAGCCGACGCTGTTCCCTTGAGCATATTCGCGCACATCCGCAAGCTTGGTGTTGACCGAGCTTTTGTACGCCGCCACTTCAAGGTCATCCACGCTGATCGAACCGACCGAGCAGCCGAGCGTGTTTTCGAGGTTCGAGCGCAGGAAATCGGCCATATTGTCATATCCGCTGCCGTCTCCCACTCCCTCCGAGCCTGCGATATTGTCCGCTATATGCACCATCGCTCCGTCGGACATGACGAACGTGTCTTCATCATCCGTCAGGTTGCTTGCGCTGCAATCGTCAGAGCAGGCTTTCAGTTTTAGCTGAATATTGCTGCTCTGTCTGTTCACAGAAACGTTCTGAGTGTTCATATAGAAATGTGGGGTGTTGCCTATTTTCATGTCTGCTCACCTCATGCTTCTCGTTCCACATCCAGGTGAATTTGCCTGGATATTTTTGCATTGGCTGTCGGACAAAAAGTATAATCGTACCAATGAGAATGAAAACTGGCTCCCCTGGCTGGACGATGTTAGAATTTTTTCTGGCTCTGGCGACATAACTGCCATGAGTTTCGAAGCTGACCATGCCATTTTCCGAACAAGGCAGGAACTAGAAACTGAAACGACTAATATTGTTTCTATATGAAAGAGAAGAAAACACAATCATTTTGGGATATGCCCGAGTGGTACAGAAGGTGGCGTCATAGCGCAGCATACTGGTATATATTGTTCATCATTCTCGTTGCCAAGTCTGCACAGAACGCGTACAGCGGCAGATACGCACAGGCTTACGCCTGGATCAGTCCGTTTATAATTGCCGGCATGGCTTATTTGATAGAGCGCCTGGCCGGTCGGTCCGGTTCGAAGTCGGTGAGTTGCCTGAGTGTGACGATTGCCACTCCAATTGTGGGTCTATTGGGCTACCTTATCTTTGGAAATGCGTTGCTCAGTTTTGATAATGTCACACACAAAAATCCTGCGGGAACCAGTGCCGGGCAAGTAATGCTTATTGCATCTGTAGTAATGGCTGCTTGGCTTCTTATCATATTGGTCGCGCGTCTTACAGAACTCTCGACGCGGAGTCAATTTTCTGGCTCTCGTCGTCCGAAGCCATGTTCCATCTGTGGGCAGCTAACAAATCTGATTCTGACCGTGAATTCAAAAGACAAGAGGTTTTGTCGTGAGCATTTTCTTGAAACACTTCGGAAAGCGACAGATGAATATAACGGCAAGCTGATAATCGTTGATCGTGACCTTGCGAGCAAATCCAAGCAAGCGCAATATGTCTTCTATGAGCCTGATGCACTTACCGAAGACTCTTACACGGAATCAGATGTGCAAAGCGTGAAACGTCTGATCGATCGCTTGCTATCAGGCGATGCTTTTGCAGCAAAGATTCCAAATGCATCTGTCAAAGATATTGGTAGTTGGGATGAGAAGCCTCTACTGATCATAGACCCGGAACATATAACGGCAGAATCTCTTAATAAAGATGCATTACTTTTGTACCTGGAGAATGTAGTCAGTGCATTCGATGGCAAAAACTTCGAATTTCAAATGAACCTGCCTCACAGTGAAAACGGTATCTACTTGTGGCACAATTATGTGTAAAGCCGCCGCTTCCGACGTTTCAAAAAGCTTGTTCATCATATCATAAAAAGCAGAGCGGCCTCACGAACTGCTCTGCTTACAATACTCAATATCAAATTTCAAATCTTCAAACTTGTTGGCTCCCCGTTTGCAACCCTCTTCATAACCGTTCTCCACTCGGATGTCAATCCGAAAGCGCTTATCATTTAACGAGTTATCAAAGAGCATGCCGCTTCCGGCAGGCCGGAAGCGGTGTTGACCTGGATTTCATCCCTCTGCCTGACAACTTGAAGTTCACCGGGAAGCGGGCGCCTTTTCCCGCCGATCCGGTGGAACGGTTTGTTCGGAGGCGGTGATGCCTCTTTTCTCATCCGGCTCGTCATGGGCATGTCCAATAATGTGCGTTAGCTAACTGGAAATGTGCTACGCCCCCCTTTCTTGAACACATAAATCGCCCAACCCAGCGTTTCTCTTCCCCACCTCAGATATGCTGTCTTGCTCTCACGCACTCGCTTCAGCACGGTCTCCACATCTGGATCATCACGATGATCACTCGCCCAGGTTTCCGCAGCATACCACTGTAACCCTTCATATCTATCCCAGTCATCCTGGCTGCTTACGAGTGTGTAGACAGCCTCCAATCCTTGCTCTCGCCCGACCTCTGCATTCTGAAAATGTGTTCCGAAGTCGTTCCGTTTCACTCCGATGGCTTCTAAATACTCTCTTTCCGGTTCATGCCGCCAGTACGGTTCTCCCACAACGATCCAACTTTCTGGGGCTGCCATCTTCTGCAGCGCGTTCAACGTCCAACGATACCCGCCATAAATCCAACTCGCACCGATGCAGGCTACCAGATCACAGCTCTCTAAGACCTCCGGGACATACTTGGCCCCGTCCATCTCCAAGAAATGGAGCTGGGCCTCCGGAACACGTTCTTGATGCTTCATGTGGACATCAGCAATGCAGTGGGGAGAGAAGTCAACTCCTGTACCTGTCATCTGTCGGTACCGTTCTGCAAGCCTGATGAGAAACTCGCCCTTTCCAGTGGCAATATCAAGCACGCGTGCCCCAGGTTTCAGAGGCAGAAGTGTGATAAGCTGTTCAAGTTTTTCAAGACTCATCGGATTGCAGATAACGTGCTCCCGATGCGTGATGTCAAAGAATTTCCACATGTCCATACGTATACCTCCTTTATCGATGCCAGTCGAACCACCAGAACAAAAAAAGCAGAGCAATTATACAACTGCTCTGCCTTGATCTACAAATTTGCCGGCTCCAAAGCTAGTCTATCAAAACCTCTTTGCCTTCATCGCTCGATTTATACAGCGCGTCAAGGATCTTCATGACGTTTAGAGCCTGCTCACCGGTCACGGGCGGCTCGGTGTCGTTCCTTATGCTGCTGTAAAAGCCCTTACATTCTTCCTCATACGTATTTACAGTAGGAATGAACTTAGGCGTCATATCAAACACCATTTCTCTCTGCTCGCCGAAAATACGGACCGGGTTGGTCTCCGCGCCGCCCTTTGTGCCCAATATCGAAGACCGCATTATATCCTCGGAGATATTCGCGGCAAAGCTGGACTCTATGATCAGCGATGCGCCGTTATCCAGCCTCACAAATCCTGCAGCGTAGTCCTCAACGGTATAGTTCTCCCAGTTCCACTTCCCGTATGCTCCCACATGGCCCGGGGTATCTCCTATCTTCGTGAAGCACTGGCCTGAGGCCGATATAGGCTTTGGATGCCCCATAAGGTAGAGCGTAAGGTCGAGCATATGCACGCCTATATCGATCAGAGGGCCGCCGCCCTGCTTTTCTTTGTCGGTGAAAACTCCCCAGCTCGGCACACCTCTGCGCCTCAGGGCCCACACTCTGCCGAAGTAGATATCACCCAAGTCTCCTGCGTCAATAAAACGCTTGAGCGCCTGAATATCCGCGCCAAAGCGTACGCAGTGCGCAACCATAAACTTTTTGCCGCTCTTTTTCGCTGCATCCAGCATCAGCGCGCCTTCGACAGCGTTTCTTGCAATCGGCTTTTCGACAATTACATGTTTGCCTGCGTTGAGAGCATCTATTGTGGGCTGCGTGTGCAAAAAGTTGGGAGTGCATACATGGACGGCTTCTATTTCGTCCATTTCCAGCATTTTCTTGTAGTCGGTGAATGTATGAGGTATATCGAATTTTTCTGCGGCGCTTTTGGTGCATTCCTCATTAACGTCGCAGACCGCCATAATCTTTACATCCGGCACGTTTTGCAGAGCCGGCATATGCGCCTTTGTGGCTATGCCGCCACATCCTATGATGCCAATATTGATCGTTCTCAATGCTGAACCCCTCTTATATCGTAACTATCAGCAATGAGTTAGTTGTAAAACACCGACAATCCTTCAAGTTTTTGCCCTAGTATGGATATTGCCCATTGTACATCACCCTCAGGAACTATTAGTCTTACTCCGCCATAGAGCCTATAGCGCTATATTGAGATTATCCTTTCGCCACGCCCAGGGGCCTCATCTTTGCTACCAATCTTGAAATGCCTGCACCGTCGCATGTCCCGACTACATCCGCCACATCTTTATATGCATAAGACGCCTCTTCGGATAGAGTATCCCGGCCTTTGGCCTTCACCAATATCCCGCGCTCGGCAAGCTCATCCTGCACCTGACGGCCCCGCATCTTCTTTACAGCCTCATGGCGGCTCATCATTCGGCCCGCGCCATGGCAAGTCGATCCCCAAGTCTGATTCATAGCAGTCTGGGTGCCCACCAGCAAAAACGAATACCTGCCCATATCGCCCGGCACTAGCACAGGCTGGCCGACCTTGCGATACTGCTTCGGCACATATGGGTTGTCCGGTCCGAAAGCTCTGGTAGCCCCCTTGCGGTGAACGCAGAGCTTCTTCATCTTGTGATCCACAAGATGCTCTTCGATCTTGGCCATGTTGTGAGCAACATCGTATACCTGGCTCATCCCCAACTTATGCGCGCCTGCGCCCATCACTTTTTCAAAACTCTCCCTCACCCAGTGGGCTATCGCCTGCCGGTTCGCCCAGGCGAAGTTTGCCGCGCATGCCATGGATGCAAGATATGCCTGCCCCTCCTCGGATTTTATCGGCGCGCAGGCAAGCTGCCTGTCCGGAAGAGATATGCCGTATTTGATCATCGCGCGCTGCATCACATTGAGATTATCCTGGCAGACCTGATGGCCGAACCCCCGGCTGCCCGTGTGGATCATGACCGTTATCTGACCAGGCTCCGTAATCCCGAAGACACCGGCTACATCCTCATCATAGATATACTCTACTGCCTGGATTTCAAGAAAATGGTTTCCAGCGCCCAGGGTCCCGATCTGGGGCCGACCGCGCTTTATAGCCTCTTTGCTGATGTTGCCGGGGTCGGCCATGGATATTGCGCCGCCCTCCTCACTTGCTTCGAGGTCCTCAGCCCAGCCGAAGCCATGCTCCACCATCCATTTGGCGCCCTTGACCATCACCTGCTTGAGTTCCTGTTCATCGACCCTGATATTGCCTTCGCTGCCGACCCCTGAGGGCACATTAATATAGAGCTGGTCTATCAGGTCGCCTATCTTGCCCTTGATATCATCCAAAGTGAGATCAGTGCGAAGCAGACGTACGCCGCAGTTGATATCAAAGCCTACTCCACCAGGGGAGACCACGCCGCTCTCACAATCCATTGCGGCGACCCCGCCTATGGGAAAGCCGTAACCCCAGTGGATATCGGGCATAGCCATCGACGCGCCGACAATGCCCGGCAGGAACGCTACATTGGCCACCTGTTCAAGTGACTCATCCAAATTCACAAGCATTTTCTCGCTGGAGTAGATTATCCCCTCAGTGCGCATGCCGGACTTATACGACTGCGGGATCCTCCAGCGAAAATCATCTATCTTTTGGAGTATTTGAGACCACTTGTCAGCCATTTTTTGATCCAATCTTTTACCAGGAGTAATTGTTCGGGCAGATTTGTAATCTGCGCCGACAAGGGCAAAATGGCATCTCTGATGCCAACACGTAACGATCAAAATTCAAACCTATCAAAATCCAGTGGCTCTTGAATATTGTTGATATAGAAACCAGCGCTTGAGTATTTCCAATACTCTTGCTTCTCAACCAAACCTTTCCTCACAGGATTTTGGTGGATATATTCGAGCTTCTGAATTACGAATTTTTCTGATTCCAAAGCTTCAGGATGAAATCCGCCCTCCCACACCTTATAACTTCCTTCCGGTCTACCATCCTTTTTTGCAGAATCTCTAAAGAACCAATCGAATAGCTTATTTCCATCATCAATCAGACGCCTAACTACCTCTTTAGCGGTGAATTTCCTTGTATCACGAAGGATATCCGATAAATTCGAGCCAACAGAAGCTGAAACAATTGCGTGAATGTGGGTCGGCATTATCACATAACCGTGTACAAGCAAACCTTTTTCTCGTCTGCAATATTTCAGGCTATTTGTTATTATGCTGCAGTAAGAATCCGACAGAAATACCGGAAGCCAGCCTGTTATCGTCCATGTGATAAAATGCGGAGTGATGCCTTTTTCAAATATGCGGTATCTTCGCATTTGTTAGGTTCTCCTATAAGTGATAAGTTGTGGCATCAGGAGATGCCATCCGGCTTTCTGCGGGCCAGATTGCAAATCTGCCCGAACAAGGGTAAAGCATAAAGTGTCCTTCAGACACTGATATTTTCAATCCCTCCGATCCCTCCAGGTATCTTACCTGGAGGGATATAACCAACTTATGTGATTTAATTCCCCTTCTTAACCTTCTCCAACCTCTTGCTCGTCAGCACTGCTTTTTGAATCTTTGCGGCAAGCTCGGGTGATGGGGCAACAGAGGCGACTTTTTCAGCTATCTCGGACGTTTCTTTATCCAGCTCTATCTTATCCAGACCCCGAAGCTTGGTGTCCTCATCTTTTCGGGATTCGACTATCTTGCGATATCCCCTGGCAGTGAACCTGATGTCCTTTACAATCTTCTTTCCTGCTGCCGAGTTGAGCTTCTTAATGATATGTTCTTTGTGAAAAGAAAGCTCATTTGCCCATGTGCTGCTCTTACAACATACGAAAAGCACTCCGTCGCGTAATTTATCAGCCATGCTCGCCGCGGCGATATTTGAACCCACGACCGCAGCCCACCGCGCGATTGTCTGCTGCTCCATTACCTTTTGGCGAATACCCAAATCATCGAGTGAAGCATTCAATATACCGCCAAGCCGGCTTATACCGCCGCCCCTAAACATTGGTCTTCTCATCTCGCTGCCACCTTACCCGATCTGACATCAAAAACTTTGGCTCTATCGACCCCCGACCTGCCTATTTCATCAAGAGACGTGGTCGTGATAAATGTCTGGCATCTGCCCAGGGTCACTTCCAAAACTCTTGCGCGCCTGGCATCGTCGAGTTCGGCCATCACATCATCCAGCAGCACTACAGGGCTCTCCCCGACACTTTGAGACATAAGGTCTATCTCAGCCAGCTTGAGCGCTATAGCAATACTCCTCTGCTGGCCCTGAGACGCGAACTCTCTGGCCGCGAGTCCGTTAACACTCAAAGATATATCGTCTCTGTGAGGACCCGAAGTAGTGGTCCCGCGCATAATGTCCATCTCCCGCCTGGCAATAAGTATTTTGGCGAATTTCGCCGCTGTCTCTTTTTCTGAAGACTTCAATCCGGCATCTATATTCGGTTTATATGTAACCTTTAGCTCTTCGGCGTTATCGGTAAGAGATGAATATATCCTGGCCGCCGATTCTGCCAGAAAACTAATAAACTTAGCTCTTCGCGATATTATTACAGCTCCGTATTCAGCTAACTGGCCATCCCATGCGTCGATATCCGCACTCTGAAGCCTGCTCGACTTTATTTCTTTAAGGAGGTTGTTTCTCTGGCTCAGAACTCGCTTATACCTGCCCAGGGCGTATATATACTGCGGGCTTACCTGAGATATCTCAAGATTTAAGAACCTTCTCCGCAGAGACGGCTCGCCGCGGACCATCTCAATATCCGAATTGCTGAATATGACAGCATTTAACTGGCCAACAATATCGCCTATCTTAAGATGCTTGACTTTGTTTATCTTTACCGTCTTAGCTTCAGTCCGGCTCAGCGCAATCTCCAGGATGACGTCATTTCTTTCGGAGCGCACTGCCTCGGCGCATACCCATGCGACACCCTCGCCAAGCCGGATCAGGTCCATGTCGCGGGAAGTCCTGTGAGACTTACTCGTCGCAAGCAGATAAATCGCCTCCAGGACAGCGCTCTTGCCCTGTGCGTTCATCCCGACGAGCACATTCAGGCCGATATCAGGCTTTATCTCCAGATTCTCATAATTGCGAAAGTTCGTCAGGTTTAGCGTATTAATATGCATATCTATCTATTTTTCAAACTTGTCTGAAATAGCTTTAGCTCTTGCGTAAATCTTATCAGTTTGATATTATACGCGCAAGCTGTACAATCGTCATTACGGGAGGGCTTTATGCAAATGAAATGCCCGAAGTGTAATTGGGAAAATAAAGATGATGCAGTAAAATGCGCACTCTGCGGTGCGGATCTGGCTGGTGAGAGTACAACTGCAATATCACAACCACCTGTCCAAACTCCACAGCCGCCAGTCTATTCTCAGCAACCACCCCCTGGCCCCCCACAGTATTTTGACCCGACAGCAGCTCCACCTCGCCCGGTGCCCGACCTTATGATATGGTCAATAGTGATTACCGTGCTGTCAGTGTGCTGCTCCATATTTGCACTCCCATTCGGCATCATTGCTATAGTAAAGTCCTCACAGGCAAACGGCAAGAAGCGGATGGGTGACTATCAAGGCGCGATGGCCGACGCTAACCTAGCCAAGATAATGATATTTGTTGCAATTGGAGTATGGGTAATTAATCTCATCATAGGTATTGCCTGGGTGCTTACGCATGGAATAGGCAACTATCCATTTCCAATGCCTGGCCCGACCAGGAGGATATGAGATACAGATCATCACTCGCACTACTTGGGGCGGTGGTTATCGGCATCGTCGTTTTGATATGCTGCATATCAAAAGTGAGCCGGTGGCTGCCGCCTTGTCCGTTTCATCTGCTTACCGGGTTATATTGCCCCGGCTGTGGTTTGACCAGGGCTGCCAATGAAATGGCAGCCGGACACATTGTCGCAGCCATTCGCCTCAACGTATTTATGATGGTCATTATCCCACTAATCGGCTTGACAACATTCATCCGGATAATTGCGCATCAACAAGTCAGAATGTCCAATCGTGCAGCCTGGATAGTCCTGGCAAGCATGATGATCTTTTGGGCAGCCCGCAACATACCCGTCTTCCCTTTTTCGCTGCTGGCGCCGCATTGAGGAGGATGCTCGGGGGTCGGCGGTTTGCCGTCGTTTGCAGGGGTGAGCGCGAATCACTGTCTGTTCCGTTAGCCGTGCCGACCCTCCAAGTGCATCCATAATGATTGTAGCCGCAAGAAGCCAGCCGGCCATGAGTCCGCAGACTCATTTGACAGCAGAGATGGTCCTATCTTTTTCGGGCAGTGAACCCTGGGCCCAGCAGACGCGACGTAGTTTGCCTCCCCAGCCAATGTGGAAGAACAGTGTGTCTACATTCTTGAAGATTCTTCGCGGCGGCGCTCACGCTCTACGTCGCGGGTCGCAATGGATTCGCGCTTGTCGTAGAGTTTTTTGCCGCGACCGAGGCCGACATTCACCTTAGCGTAGCCGCGAGTGAAGTAGAGCTTAAGAGGTATTAGTGTAAAGCCTTTTTCCTGAAGCTTGCGGTTGATCTTCTCGATCTCCGCCTTACGCATGAGCAGTTTGCGCGGGCGCAGTGGGTCTACGTTGTAGCGATTACCCTGCTCATACGGCGCGATGTGCATTCCATGGAGCCATAGTTCTCCGTTTTCGATCTTGCAGAACGCTTCTGTTATGCTCGCCTTGCCCAAACGCAGAGACTTAACCTCAGTGCCGACAAGCACGATCCCGGCCTCGAACTGATCATCTATAAAGTATTCATGCCAGGCCTTACGATTGGAGATCGAAACGTCCTGGGGTTTTGTCTTTTTATCTTTCGCCATAATCGCACTATTATATCACGGTACGCCAAGAGCCGGGAGACTGGCTCCCGGCTCTTGGTAAACATATTATAAAAAATGATAGCTAACTTCGTGCAGTTATTATCCCGTTTGCTTTCTGCTCCGTCTCCCTTACGACCCTTTCAATGTGGTTCTTGATCTCATCATCACAGATGCTGCGCGCGTTCGGGCACACACTGCCACACCAGGGACAAGACAAACCCTCCGTTGAGTCGGCAAAGAAATCGGATACAAGTTCAGTTCCACAATCCTGGCACCTGTAGCGCCATTCAACTCGCAGTTTGATCATAGTGCTCACCGTCCCGACTATTTGACGACACAAAAGGCTGAACGGTTCGCATCATGCCAAAAATATTTAACTTGGCTTTATACTATCCTGCAGCTTCTTGGAGAATTTCATCAGGGATATCGAAGTTTGCATAAGCATTCTGGACGTCGTCATTATCTTCCAGCGCATCCATCAATCGAAGAATCTGGCTTGCTCCCTTGATATCTTCAACTCGGACTGTGCTCTTAGGAATCATCGTCAATTCGGCAGAGGTAAATTCGATCCCGGCTTCAGTCAAGGCGTCACGGACTTTTGCCAAAGCGTCCGGCGGGCATATGACCTCGATGACATCTTCCTCTTCTTTGATGTCTTCAGCGCCTGCGTCCATGGTCGCCATCATAACGCTCTCTTCGTCCGATTTATCTGCTGGTATCTGGACCATACCCTTTTGATCGAACATCCAGCCAACACAACCCATTTCGCCCAGATTTCCGCCTGTCTTGGAAAATATATTGCGGAGTTCGGCAACAGTTCGGTTGCGGTTATCGGTAAGGCATGGAACAAGTACAGCTACTCCTGCTGGCCCATAGCCTTCGTAGGTGATTTCTTCGAAGTTGGCTCCCTCAATCTCGCCGGTTCCTCGCTGGATTGCGCGCTTGATGTTGTCGGCGGGCATGGAGTTTTCTCGTGCCTTTTGGACTGCGATTCTCAGCCGCAGGTTCGAATCGGGATTGCCGCCGCCTTCTTTGGCTGCGACGATTATTTCGCGAGCCAGCTTAGTGAATATCTTGCCGCGCTGTAGGTCCTGTTTGCCCTTTCGCAGTTTTATATTATGCCATTTGGAATGACCTGACATTTTATGTTTTCACCTCGGGAGTATTGGTTGCGGGGAGAGGGGGTCAATCACACAAGGTCGGACTGACCAAGCCCAAACCTGATGTAGTATAACGCAAAAACGAGTCTAGGTCAACTTCTTGTCAAAACCTGCTGTTTTATCAGTCGATCCACGCGATTAATAATGCGAAAAAAAACTTGGGATAAATCCTAAAAAACGGTTGACCACTATTGGTGAACATGGTATATTATACTAGGTTGCTATCGAACAAACGTTCTCATTAATGTTACTAATAAGGAGGCCCTAATCTTGAGTAATGCTCTTCCATTGGCAGTAGTCAACAATAGAACACACGAGAAAACCTCATCGCAAAATATCAATTTCGATATCCTGCTTCTTGCGGCCAGGGAAGGCCTCATCGACCTTGAGGATGTTGCGAATACGATGCTGTCCACGGCAGTCGGCTTTGGGTACAATACCGGTGCCTATACGCAGGTCCAGCTTGATAGAAAAATTCGCGATGAGAATCGCCGTCTGCCTCAAATCGATGAATATGCCGTGCCGGCTGAAGTGATGGACTATATATTCGAGCGCCAATTGGATGATCTTATCGGCGTAAGTGAAGTAACGGCTTTTCAAGAGATTGTCTTCCGGCTGAGTGTGGCAGGTTTGACGATCAAGAATATAGCGGCAAACCTTGGTTTGTCTACGTCAAGGACAGCAGCAGCGCTTAGAACCGCCAGGCGCAAGGTAAGAGCGGCCTACGAAGAGGGAGAATACGCGGGGTGGTACGAGGTGTACCTGAGCGAAGTGAATCGAACAAGAAAGAAATGAACTCCGCGCTGCGGGTTGGGCTATGACGCGACTCACATAGCCCAGCTCGCGGTATTTCTTCTCCAAATAGTTGGAAATGCCGTGTCATGTGGGTAAATTGATACCCGAAACATTCCATGTTGGCCGCCTGCCATGTTATAATTGGTGGGTTTTTGAAAATCACTGCCCCACAACGAACTATCGAGGTGAACCATGTTTAGTGCATCCATTGAGGAAATCATAGCACGAGAAATACTCGACTCACGCGGCAATCCGACCGTGGAAGTCGAAGTCTGGCTTGACGACGGCACGATGGGCCGCGCGGCCGTGCCAAGCGGCGCATCCACCGGCGCTCACGAAGCTCTTGAGTTGAGAGATGGCGACAAGACCCGGTTTTTGGGCAAGGGCGTTATGGACGCCGTGCGCAATGTCAACGAACTGATCGCTCCTGAGCTTATCAACTATCCAGTTACCGAGCAGGCTGCAATCGACCAAACAATGCTCGATCTTGATGGAACCCCGAACAAGTCCAAACTAGGCGCAAATGCGATCTTGGGTGTAAGTCTTGCCTGCGCAAAGGCCGCTGCCGAATCGCTCGGCCTGCCTCTTTATCGCTATCTGGGCGGAGTCAATGCCAAGAATCTGCCGGTTCCTATGATGAACATTTTGAACGGCGGCAAGCATGCCGACAACACCGTGGATATTCAGGAGTTTATGGTCATGCCGGTCGGAGCATGCTGCTGGGTCGATGCTCTGAGAATGTGCGCCGAAGTATATCATAACCTTGCAAAAGTCCTTAAGAGTAAGGGCCTTTCGACTGCAATCGGCGATGAGGGCGGTTTTGCTCCCAACCTCAAGAACTCCGAGGAGACCATTGAAGTTATTCTCGAAGCCATCGAGAAGGCCGGTTACAAGCCGGGCGAGCAGTTTATGATTGCTCTGGACCCTGCCGCCAGCGAAATGTACAACGACGGAGTTTATAACTTCGAAGGCGAGGGCATCAAGCGCACCTCTGCCGAAATGGTCGACTACTGGGAATCGCTGGTCAACAAATATCCGATCATATCAATCGAAGACGGCATGGCCGAAGACGATTGGGACGGCTGGGTAGCTCTTACCAAGCGCGTTGGCGACAAGGTCCAGATAGTCGGCGACGACCTCTACGTGACCAACGTCGAGCGCCTAAAGAAGGGTATCGAACTGGGAGCTTCCAACTCGATCCTGATCAAAGTGAACCAGATCGGCTCACTTACCGAGACTCTCGACACTATCGAGCTGGCCAAGAAGAACAACATGACTGCTGTCGTGAGCCACAGATCGGGCGAGACTGAAGACACCTTCATCGCCGACCTGGTGGTTGCCCTGAACGCTGGTCAGATCAAGACAGGCGCACCCGCACGTAGCGAGCGCGTTGCCAAATACAACCAGCTTATCAGGATTGAAGAGGACCTTGCAGACGTCGCCCGGTATCCGGGGATCAAGGCGTTTTATAACGTGAAGAGGTAACTTCTAGTAGTTAAAAGTAATTAGAAATAGAGCCGGGGCGCGATTTGTGCCCCGGTTTTTTTAGTTTTGCTGTCATGTAATCACACATGTGGTATACTGTAATCGGAGGTGCGCCATGGTTAGGACCCAAATTCAATTAACTGAAAATCAGGCGGAACAAGCAAAACGCGCTGCGGCTCAGATGGGAATATCAATGGCTGAGTATATTCGTCATGCCCTTGATACTTCATTGAAGCAGCAATCTGCACTTGAGGCAAGACAGCGAGCATTGCATGTGATAGGTTGCGTCAAATCAGAGATGGGTGATTTGTCGGTGAACCACGACCGTTATCTGGAGGAGGCCTATACGCAGTGAGCGTATTCATCGACACCTCCGCCATTCTTGCCATCTTCGACAGCGCTGATCCTCGAAACAAATCTGCCTCAGCCATATGGACTGGGTTGATGAACTCAGATGAGGAAGTGATTACGTCTAACTACGTAATCGTAGAAACCACGGCATTATTGCACAGCCGATTCGGTATTGCAATTGCATGCCAATTCTCAGAGAACATGGTCCCGGTGTTATCTGTCGAATGGGTGGATGAGCAGCTTCATAATACTGCTGTCTCAGTTCTTAACGCTGCATCATCTAACCGGTCACCTAGCCTAGTTGATTGTGTGAGCTTTGAGGTCATCAGGCGGCGCAAGGTTGATAGGGTGTTTGCATATGACAGGCATTTTAGGGAGAGGGGTTATGAACTGATTGGGCAGCAAACATGAAGGACATCTATCTGCTTATGTGACGTCCGTTCTCATCATAGTTTGGAGATTCCTGGTATCCACATGATTGCCAAAGGATGTCTAGCGTGGGTTTTAGCAAAATATCAAGCTCAGATGTATCTATATCTTGAATTGTCAGTTCTGGTAAGATCATCAAACCCCTATCAATTCTAGCAGGTGGTTCGCTGTATGAGTTTACGAAAAACTTGTCTTTTACATTCAGTAGAGCGAGCATTAAAGAAATAGGTGGTTCAATACTCAGTAATTTTAGACAATCAAGGTAATCAGCCAAAGCACAGAGTATCGATTTCTCTATGCATGTTCCTCCTAGAGAGTCTTTATTTATGCTTTCATTTATTGCTCTGTAAGAACCGACAGCCTCTACAATGCCTTTCCTGTAGATCTGAGCATAATTGCATTTATCAAAAGCCAGATAGCCATCAAGGTTGTAACAGCCGTTCCAGTCAAAAGAGAAGGGTGGCTTAATATTCCCATAGAGTTTCTCTGCTGCTCGTGCAATATCAGTCTGACTAGTTGGATCAAAAGCTGTGAAAGGCAGTGCGTGGATGACAAGCTTCACACCTTCAGGTAGTGGAATTGGCGTCTCCCCGCCGATAATTCGCGCCAAGCGTTCACGCTGAAACTTTTGCATACGGTCTGATAAGCTCTCGGACATTAAGAAAGCAGAGCGAATCTGAGGAATATCCAATATCTGATTGTTACGGCTGCTTCTTGTATAAAAACGAACCCAATCGCCATTCGGCTGCAGAACCGCATGGGGTGACATAAAGCTTTTGGGAATGCGCATAAGTATAACAGGTCCATCTGAAAAACCTGCAATGGCTCTTGAGTGAATATTGAGTATGCGTGGATCGAGACCACGCATTGCTATATCTTCAATTCTGCGCATTTCCTTATCGGCATCTATGTTGGCAAGCCCGGGTGCAGATTCAGCAACACCATCGCGTTCCTTTATCCCAAATATCAAGTCTCCACCGCCAGCATTTGCAAAGGCGCTGACATCGGCAAGAAAAGAAACTTTGTCCTTATCTGAATTTCCAGGAAGCGTTAGCTTATAATCAAGCGTTCGTCATTCAGAAGTAGCTTGATCAACAAGGAAATCAATATCAGCTTTTGTTATGTCGTTAAGTGGCTTTGGAATCATCTTGTTTACTCAATGGAATCTTATTCCGCACTTCCGCCTTTCCTGCCTTCAACACTCGAAAGCTCCAGAGCCTCCTCGGCTTCGCGGCGGGCCTGCTTTTGACCCTGGTAGCGCTCTTTTACCTGCCACATAAAGTTGACTATCTTCGCATCGCGTGATGAGTCGACAAACCCGTCATAATCCAGGTTCAGGAACGGTATGTTATTGTGACGCCTGCGCAGTGACTGGCTCAGGGCTGTTACAGTGTTGCCGGGCATGCAGTTGAACGGTATCACACTCACTATGCCTGCCACGCCGCGCTTGGTGAAGTCTTCGCTCTTGCCCATAGAGCAGATAGCTTCACCACCGAAATTGTAGTTAACGTATTCGGAGCCGTTGCGGACGACCTCTTCAGGACCGATATCGTCGTATCCGTCCAGATAAGGCAGGGTCGCATGGTATAACGCATGCTCCTCGCGTGCGGCAATTTTGCAATAGAACGAATACCCGCTGCGGTTTTTGATCCCGTCCAAGCTGATTCCCACATCCTTCATGACGTCGTTCGAGAGGACTTTTGCTATATAGATGGCGTAGAAGAAAAACTCGCTCATCGGGGCAAGCCATGTTTCGGCGCCTTCGGCCTCAAGCTTGCGAAGTATACTCTGGTTGGCGCGCTCATGCAGCCGCACTAACCACTCGCCTACCACACCTACCAGCAGCCTGTCCTCTGCGCGTTTGGGGATCTTGTCGAAATCCTCCTGCGCCCGATGCAGCAGTTCCTGCATTAAGTCCAGATGCTTCGTGTTGAAAAAGACGGAGAGTTTGTTGGACTCTATCCGCTTCCTGCATTCGGGCGCCATGTCGATAAGTTTCTGAACATAGTATTCAAAGAGCCTGTCGGTCTCACCTTTGTTGATCTCGTAAGGCCGGGTGCGCTGCACCATCTTGAAGAGCAGGTCATGGCAGACGACCATATCCCAGCCAAGCACCAGGAACGATACTCCAAGCCCACCGTCTTCGCTCTTGCTGCCAAGGGTGACTATCGGAACCTGCTCAAAGCCCAGTTTGTCAAGGATCCTGCGCTGAAGCATGCTGTACATCCCGAACCTGCATGGCCCCTCGGAGTTGCCCTGGAAGAATGCTTCTTTGTCCGGATCAAAGTCAGGCTGCTGCAGACGATAGATGATATCTTCAGTGGTCACGAGAGCCGGCAGGCAGACGTCTTCCGATATGGCCTTCCGGCCCAGGTTCAAGGCCGGATCAGGAGATTTGGGAAGCGCGTATGCGTCCACCCCATAGGCTCTGAGCGCCGACGCAAGGAGAGGCGCGGCTTCGTTGACATATGGAAGCCACAGCCTGCGCCCATGCAGGTTTACAATAGGCGTATCGGTGGTTCTTATCTGCTCAGACTTCTTCGCGGCGCCTTTACTTGCCGTATCGGCAAATGCTTCGATGCGGGTGATGACCCCTGCGTCGGCGGTGTGCTCGTCAATCTGCATCATATAGCACGGCTCGCCTATCTCGTCCTTAAAGAAGGGGTTGCCGAATGAGTCCGGCCCGCATGCAAAATATGTCAGCACCACGGCCTTTAGGCGAGAATCCTCACGAATCAGCCGTGCGGCCATCAGCTTCTTTTGAATCTGGCGCGAGTAGGCGTTAGGCCAGTGATCGGAGATATCGGCTGCTTCAAGCGGCAAAAAGTCCTGCGGTATCGCAAGGATTCCCATATCCTGAATCTTTTTGCCGATATCCATATTGACGACGGGGTCCCATAGGGTATACGGACGCCCTACTACAATAAAGGCCATCTGGTCAGGGGCAAGAGTCGCGAGCACTTCGGCTCCACGCTTTTCCTGCCATTTTCTGAACTTGCTGAGAACCTTTAGTCCGACTTCCAGTGCTGCCTTGGATTCACCTGCGCTCTTACCCAGTTCTTTTCCGGCCTGCACAAATGCCTTTTCCAGATGTTTGCGACCGCGCTTGAAGTGAAGCACGGGTGAAACATGTTTGATCCCGCGCTCAGTCACCCCCACGCATGATGATATGACGTCCGGCGCAGCCTGCAGATACGGGCAGGTCTGAGCCTGCCGCATATTCGAGTTCGGCTGCTCGGTCGAAATTATGCGCGGCGCGAAAATCACATCGACGTTCTTTTCGATCAGGTCCATATAGTGGCCATGCGCGACCTTGAACGGGAAACAAGGTTCGCCTATAGCGACATCCAATCCCATTTCGACTATTCGCTTGTTTGTCTGATCGGAGACGACCACCTCAAAGCCCAACTCACTCAAAAATGCGTTATACAACGGGAAGAGTTCGCTGAACATCAGCCCCCGCGGAACACCCACTTTTAGGTGTTGGGTGTTGGGTGTCGGGTGTTGGGGAAGAGAGGGCGAGACTCCCGCAGAGGCGCTGCTGTTGCCTATCTCAAACATCATCTTTTCGCGCTCAGCAAACAGGTCGGGCAGGTGCTCACCCAGGTTCTTCTTTTGCAAGGCGCTATATTTTTCACAGCGGTCGTTATAGAAGTACTTTGGGCCATCCTTTATCTTGAATGTGTTGACGTCGCAGCGGTTGGCGCACGACTTGCACTCAAACGATGTGATCTCATACTCAGTCTCAGCGATCTTGTCGAACCCCCTGAAAGTGCTTACCTCCGGGTTTGCCAGATACGCCAGCCGCGCTGCGCCCACAGCACCTGTGATGTGCGGATACGGGGGGACAACTATCTTTCGACCAAGAGCAGTCTCATACGCCGCGACCATGCCCTTGTTGAATGCCACTGCGCCCTGGAATGCAATCTTGCCGCCTATATCTCGGCTGGCGACGTTTTTGTTGAGATAATTCTTGACACTGGCAAGGCAGATCCCAGCAGCCAGGTCGGCTGCGGGGACATTGTTCTGCTGATAATAGACCATGGCAGATTCGGAAAAGACCGTGCACGTCCAGTCCAGGTCGGGCGGACGAGTGTTTTGTATTGCCAGATCACCGAAGTCTTCCAGCGGCACGCCAAGCCGAGCAGCCTGCTTTTCAAGAAAAGCGCCAGTGCCGGCTGCGCATGCCTTGTTCATCTCAAAGTCGATTATCACGTCGCCGTCGAGGCGGATATATTTGCTGTCCTGACCGCCGATCTCAAAAATTGTATCGACGTCTTCGGCATACGCAAATGCGCCCGATGCCTGAGCGGTAATCTCATTTTTGATCAGGTCCGCGCCTATGTAATCACCTGTGAGGTAGCGCCCGCTGCCCGTAGTAGCTGCGGATATCTTTCCTATGTTGAATCCTGCGTCTTTGAGCTGCTGATCGATTTTTGCAAGAGTGTCGCGGACAGCCGCCAGCGGGTCGCCGTCCGTGCGGCGGTAATATGCGGCCAGCACATAAAACTTGCCGTCTATCTGTGTGACAACCGCTGCCTTTGTGCTCACTGAGCCTATATCTACTCCGAGCGCTGCGCGCTCAATATCGCGGGGAAGCCCAGAACTGAGTTCTGAGATCGAAGTGCTGAGATCGCCCTTGTTGGTCTTCCACTGGATCTCGGACTTTTCGAGTCTGATAGGCTCCGCGCCTGGGTATTCGATTGGTTTTTTAAGGTGCTCTTCCAGTATTTTTACAGCGTCCCGGATGTCAACCATCGACTCAGCTTTCAGCGCCGCCCCAATGGCTCCGAGGGTCCGATTGTGTTTGGGAACAAAGAGCCTCGCGCCGAGCCCGAGTTCTTCGGCAAGATATTTCACCACAGCAGGGTTTTCCGATACACCGCCGATAAAAGCGACTTTATCGCGAAACTCTTTGCCGCGCGCTATAGCCGAGCGATAGTTTCGGCTGATAGCCTGATGGATACCTGCCGCGATTCGATTGCGTGGGGTTCCTTTCTGATATAAGTGCGTGATGTCCGACTCGGTAAAAACAGCGCAGCGGCCCGAAAGGCTTGCGGGGCTTTCGGTTTCGAGAGCAACCTGAGCGAACTCCTCAATCGATGAGTAATTGAGCCGCTTTGCCATATGATCGAGAAAAGACCCGCTGCCTGACGCGCATTTGTTGCCGAGGTTGGAATCCTCAACCAGCAGCCTGCCGCTTACCGCGTCGCGCTCAAAGAGCAGATATTTTTGAGCCTCCCGGCCCATCTCCACTACTGTGCGCACCTGGGGGTAGAGTTTGTCCACTGCTGCAGCGAGCGCATTCGGCTCGTGTATGGCATCAATTCCGATCAGTTCTTTCAAAGTTCCGGCGCCGCCGCCGGTCGCTGCCATATAAACCTTGCCGCTCGTTTTAGAGCAGATACCTTCGAGGATTTCTTTGACGCGCCTTATCGGCTGCCCCTGAATACGCGTGATCTCCAGCGGCTCTATCGATTCATCCTCGCGAATGATGACGGTTTTTACCGTATCCGACCCAACGTCGAATCCGATTCTTATAGACATAGGAAATGCCCTCCTATTGCGTCGCCCTGCCAGAGGGGTTGGAAAAGGCTTGGTTGGAGTTTACCCAAACCTGAGATACTCTCACGTCTGTAGTATATTGCGCTTGTTTGCTACAGTCAAGGCATATGTAACAATACTGAAAAATGATAAAACTGTTTGCTGGATATCTACAATCTCATGTGTTATCATGGCTTCGATGCTATTGCATTTGTACACATCCACACGTGGACACGATGTATATGTAAAGCTGGAAAACCATATAGCGTTGAGATAGACAACTGCCTCATAGCTGTGAGAGCAATGGGTTAGGGTGAATATGAAAATCAATAAAGCATTGCTGACATTTATAAAAGGAACACTGCCGGTTGCAGGTCTGGTTCTCCTCATAGTTTTAGGTATATACCTATCAACCACTGCAAAGCCGTCTTCGAGCAAAATAACAAATATACGCTGGGTAGTCGACCCGCATCCGATTAGGCCGACAACCATAGCGTTTTTCGAGAAGAAGAACCCCGATATTCATGTCATAAATGATCCGGAGGCAACACCCCAAAGGCTACTTACTCAGCTTGCCGGAAACGTCCCCCCTGATATTATGACGATGTATACCCTAGATGAACTCGATAAATTTGCTAAAAACAACCTCCTGCTTGATCTTACACCATATGTAAAAAAGTATAAAATCCCAGTTAATGAGCTCTGGCCGCAGCTAAAGCCCTACATTTATTATAAAGGCAAGATTGTAGGCATTCCTGAAAACGGCGGCAACATGTACATGTTTTATAATAAAAAGCTTTTCAGGCAGGCCGGAGTGCCTTATCCCAAAGAGGGCTGGACCTGGGACGATTATGTCGCAGCCGCAAAGAAGCTTACCATATATAAGGTGATAAACGGTAGAAAAATTGCAATCCAGAAGGGCATGTATATCGATAACATACCATGCATCTTCATATGGAAATACGGCGGCAGGTTCTTCAGCCCTGATGGCGAAACTTGCCTGATGGATTCTATAGAATGCAAGCAGGGTATTCAATTTTGGTATGACTTGAGAATGAAGTATCATGTGCTTCCCACAGGCGAGGAGACGGGAAGCATGGCCTCGATGGGTGGCTATGGCGGCGCATTTCTACTGTTTGCACAGAGCAAGGCTGCAATGGTTATCACCGGAAGGTATATGATACCTCAGTTTCGAGTGCAAAAAGGTCTGGAATGGGATGTTGCGCCTTATCCTAGGGGAAAATATACGGTCGCGCCATTTCTCAGCAAGTGCTACGTAATTCCTAAAACATGCAAGCATAAAGAAGCTGCGCTCAAATTCCTTCGTCATATTTTGGGCAGGGAAAATCAGAAACTGATATCGGATTACGCGGATGGTCTTCCGGCTCGCAACTCTCCGCAAATAATAAAAGACTATATATATAACCCAAAGTATCCAAACGAGACAAAGAACCAGCTCTTTATAGACGAGCTAAAATTTGGCCGTGATATCGAGTGGTCACCATATATTTCCGGTGCTGATCAGGCTGCTATTACTAACGCCGAGCTGGACAAGATGTGGCTTCGCGATCAGACTCCGGAAGCAGCCTGTAACAATATCGCAAAGAAGATAAATGAAGTGATCCGCCGCAACCTGGCGAATCCTAACTTCTTGAAATGAGAGGTTCTGCAGTGCCTAAGAAAAACGAACCAAAGAAAAGATCGAAGATAAACTGGTCGGGTAATGCTTTTCGCGAAACTGTTGCGGCTTATGGTTTTCTGATGCCCAATTTCATCGGGTTTGCCATATTTACTGCGATCCCGGTATTAGTGTCGCTATATATGGCCTTTACATACTGGAACATCTTCTCGAAGCCGGTGTGGATCGGGCTGGATAACTTTAGGAGTTTGTTGTGGTTTCGTCATGACAGCGGCCACCTGGTCGCAAACGACCCGTTTTTCTGGCAATATCTCTACAACACCGTCTTCTTCATGATCGGCATTCCTCTGGGTATGGCCGGCAATCTGATACTCGCACTGATGCTCAACCAGAAGATCAAAGGAGTAGTGTTTTTCAGGACTATATACTTCCTTCCGTCGGTCTCCGCCGGTGTGGCGCTGTTGATCTTATGGAAGTACCTCTTCAACTCCGAAGTCGGACTCTTGAACCAGTTTATTCGCAATGCCGGCAGCGTAATCTATGCCTCTAAGCCGCTTGCCCTGCTCTTTACACTCTTGTGTGCAGTAGTGCTCGGCCTGCTGATCATAGGCGCGATAGCGGCTGTGCTTGGTCTTTTGCTTTGGATATGTGAAAAGCTGAAAATTTACTGGCATGAGTCACTTTATAAGACTCTCGTAGTTATTGCGGGAGCAGCGGTTTACATTCTGATTGCTATGTCCTGGAATGTCATATTTAGATCGATCGGCAATTTTATGGGTACTCCGCCTAATTGGCTTGGTGAGGTGAGTCTGGCAAAACCCTCTCTGATATTTATGGGTATTTGGGGCGGCATCGGCGGTTTCGGCATGATTCTTTATCTGGCGGCGCTGCAGGGAGTCCCGAGGTCTATGTATGAGGCGGCTGAAATAGATGGTGCCGGTGGTTGGAAGAAGTTCTGGTCTGTAACCTGGCCTATGATAAGTCCGACAACATTTTACAACCTTATCATGGGTATTATCGGAGGTTTCCAGGGTGGATTCATGATGGCTAAAATAATGACCGGAGGTGGGCCGGTCGGCAGCACGACAACCCTCGAGTATTATCTTTACACCACCGCTTTTGAAAATTTCAACATGGGATATGCATCTGCCATATCATGGTTTATCTTTATCGTGGTGTTCATATTGACTATGATAACCTGGAAAATAGGCGGGCAGTTGGTGAACTATGAATAAGCTGGGACTAGGCACTAAAATTATCTTGTATGTTATTTTGACTTTAGGCGCCATCACTATGGCCATTCCATTCTTGTGGATGTTGAGTACGTCGATCAAGCAGCCTGGGGAGGTTTTCTCAACTGCGGGTGGGATCCAATGGCTTCCCGCCCACTTTTTCTGGCACGATACAATGGTTGATGGAAAGCTGGTCAGAGCATGGTGGGGAAACTATCCGGATGCATGGAATGCTATCAATCTGCCGAGACTTTATCTTAACAGCATATTCGTTGCCGTATGCGTAACCGTGGGTCAGGTTTCAACCAGTATAATGGCTGCGTTCTCGTTTGCGAGGCTTCGCTTTCCGGGTAGAGACAGGCTCTTCCTGGCTTATCTGGCGACTATGATGATCCCCGGATCAGTCACTATGATCCCTGTCTTTGTAATATTTAAACATCTGGGCCTTATCAATACATACTCATCATTGATTATTCCAGGCATTTTCAGCGCAGGCGGAACGTTTATGCTCAGGCAGTTTTTTATGAGTTTGCCCGGCGAGCTTGAGGATGCGGCGAAGATAGATGGCTGCGGGTACATCGGAATTTTGCGCAATGTTGTAGTGCCTCTTTCAAAACCAGCTATTGCCACTATAACAACCTTCACTTTCATGGGGTCATGGGGTAATTTCATGTGGCCTTTAGTTGTCACGATATCAGAGCAGTTGCGTACCATTCCAATCGGCCTTACTTATTTTATTGGAATGAACTTAACCAATTACACTCAGATGATGGCCACATCAATGATGGTTGTTATCCCTGTTATCCTCTTGTTTGTATTCAACCAGAGATACTTCGTCGAAGGAATCAAGATGTCGGGCTTTGGCGGCAGGTAGGTCGACGGAAGCGTTTTTTCAGTTTATGAATGCCGGGCGTTTAGCAATGTAAGCGCTCGGCATTTAGTATCCCTCCAGTGTATCTTGCCTGGAGGGATTTTTGATAAGAACGCTTAACAACCTTATGGGCGTAATAATACGCACGCTCAGAACTATATAAGCAAGGGATTAAGCTATGAAAGACACGATAGTATTGTTTCAGGGAGATAGCACAACAGATTGCGGAAGAGATTATAATAACCCAGCCGATCTCGGCCCGGGTTATCCTATGATGATAGCCGCGGCATATGGGGCTAAATATCCTGAAGATAGAGTAGTTTTTGTAAACCGGGGTATCAGTGGTAACAGAGTCAGAGACCTTCAGGAGCGCTGGCAGGAAGACTGCATAGATATCAAACCAGATGTGGTCTCCATACTGATCGGGATCAACGATACCTGGCGCCGTTATGACAGCAATGATCCGACGTCTGCCGATTTGTTCGAGCAGGGCTACCGTGATATACTTACTCGCACGCGCGAAAACACCGATGCTCTTATTGTTATGATGGATCCGTTCGTGCTGCCTTATCCTCAAGACCGTCTAGCCTGGCGCGAAGACCTGGACCCCAAGATTCAAGTGGTTCGAAATCTTGCCAGGGAATTTAAGGCAGTTCTGATACCGCTGGATGGAATATTTGCTCAGGCCATATGCCGGAGGGAGCCTCAATATTGGGCGGCGGATGGTGTTCATCCCACGCTATATGGTCATGCTTTGATAGCGAGGCAGTGGCTGGATACTGTGGAGGAGTTGGGGATACTCTAACATCCTTGAGGATGTATAAATGGGATTGTTTGATTGGCTTAAACACATAATCGGTGCTTGGAAAGCAGAAGAAGAAAAATATCAGGATATCGGAGGGACGAGATGAAAAGACTGCTTGAGAGAATCGCCGCAGGTGAAATACTGATCTCAGACGGCGCGATGGGCACATTTTTACAGGCAAAAGGTCTGAAGCCTGGTGAATCGCCCGAGTTGTGGTCCGTCACGCATCCTGATATAGTTAAAGCCATTGCCGAGTCATATATAGCGGCAGGAAGTGACATCATCGAGACCAACTCATTCGGCGGCACAAGTTATAAGCAGAAAGAGTTCGGGCTTGAGGATAGAGTCGCCGAGATGAACATAGCTGCCGCTAGGATAGCGAAAGGGGCTATGGGAGAAAAGGGCTACGTGGCCGCATCTGTAGGTCCCACCGGGCAGATCCCTTACGACGAGGGCGGCAATGCATCCAACGACGACCTCTATAACGCGTTCAAAGAGCAGGTCATTGCTCTCGCAGAAGGCGGAGCGGATGCCCTTTGTATTGAGACGATGATGTCTGCGATCGAGGCAGCTCAAGCCGTAAAAGCCGCAAAGGAAAATACCGACTTGCCTGTCATCTGCACTTTCACATTTGAGCCGGGTGCTCGCGGTTTTAGGACTATGATGGGAGCGACACCCGCTGATGCGGCAAAGGCGGTAGCTGAGGCAGGCGCTGATGTAGTCGGTGCAAACTGCGGCAACGGCATTGAAGATATGGTAGAGATCGCCAGGCAGATTCGTGAAGCCTTGCCTGATATTCCTATTATGATTCAAGCCAATGCCGGAAAGCCGGTTTTCGAGAACGGTAAGACTATCTTTAAGGCGACTCCGGAAAATATGGCCGCGCACGTTACCGAACTTATTTGCGCCGGAGCACATATTATCGGTGGATGCTGTGGGACCACACCCGATCACATTCGGGCAATAGCCGGTGTTGCAAAACAGGCAATAGATAGTGGTGCATAGGCAATTTACCCCTTCAAGTTTAGTCTTGATTCCTCCAGGTATCTCTACCTGGAGGTTATATCCACCTCAATGTGTCTCTCATAATACTATTTGCTCTCACCAAGAAACAACTTCACGTATTCTTCACATAAAGCACGCTCGCCAGGCCTTTTGAGTCTGTAATATATAGCTGCCAGCCTCAATGTTCGCACTAATTGCGATACTATATCGACAGCCAGGACTATATATAATTCTATTGGCGACTGATTGTTTACAGCCTATTTGTCGTTGGGTATATGCCTCCAAGACAGTATTTATTGGCCGGTCGCTGCGAGCTTCCTCAAAAGCGCACCGCCAAACCCAACTCCACACTATTTGGAAGGGAGAGATCAAGTTGCGATACTTAAAATTCATCACGCTATGTCTTGCACTGTTGGCTCTATGCACAACAGCACAGACCCAACCGGGAGTGTGTCTCTATCGCACTCCGGCGCCGCCGTCTTCAGTGCTCAACGATGGCGCGCACTCAATCACGTTCAACTGGACAATCAGTTATCTCACAAGTTGCAGTTCGCCTTACACATTTGAGATTCTTGACCCCAGTGAGACGCCGATTGTGACGCAAAACTATGAATGCGCACCGACATCTATTGTAAACTCGTTCGATTGGAACCCGGACGGGCAGCCCTGCGGGTGCTACTATGGACGCCTTCGATTTTACTCGAACTGGTGCTCGCCTCTTACCCGCAAGATCGAGGATGAGTCGCGAGTGGCTTTTTTGGTTACTCCATCAGCCAGATTTAAGATATGCAAATTCCTTGATCTCAATGGAAACGGCCACGAAGACCTCGGCGAACCGAGACTTGCCGGGTGGACGTTTACAGTTGAAAAACCGCTGGGCATTGTCGTGGATATGAAGACGACTGATGATAGCGGATGCACCGACTATTTTATCGTCCCCGTCGATTGCACCGGCACAACTCAATACTTCATCAGAGAAACAGTTCAGCCCGGATGGGTCAAGACTGCGCCTGATGGAGCGACTAATCCGATTACCGTAAACCTGTCACCGGGCACAAATGACGATGTCGTCTTCGGAAACTGGCAGCCAGTGAATATTGCCGGCTTTAAACTGCTGGATAAGGCACCTTGGCCCTGGACCAGCCCTCAATACACTAATCCACCCAACCCTCCGGAGTGGGAGCCTACTCCCAATTGTGCGGCTCAGCCTGACCCTCCGACTTCGTGTATCAGCCCGTTCCAGCCGGATCAGGAAGGAATCGGGGGAGTGAGCGTTGCTTTATACAAAGCTGACGGCGTGACGCTTGTTACAAACCCATCGCCGGCCTTTGTCAACCCGACAGTTACCAACCCTGACGGATCGTTCTCGTTTGGCCCGTTCCAGTGGGAGAGCGACCTTGTTATCAAGATGGATAACCCTGCTCCGGATCCGCCGGAATGCGACACAATCCCTGCAGACGGTGAACTCGCACCGTGGCCGGGTGAGTATTTTGGAACAGTTGCAACAAGCGTGTGGCCGTGCCCGAATATCAACTTCCCTCCTATTGAGGATCCGCACGAACTGGTAATAACCATACCGCCGCCTGATATTAGCAATCAGGTATATGGCTGCAACTACTTCTGGAACCATCAACCCTCGCGGCTGTGGGGACTGTTCTGCCCGGATACGTCTAAGTTCGTTCCTAGTCCGATCGTAGACCTTGCAAAAGACGGATTCGTATATCCGACGCCATCCGTCAATGCCAATCCACTGCCCAGTGGGTATTTCCTCTATCAGGTTCCGGAGATCAGTGTGGAATCGGAAGGCCTGAGGTCCGGTGTGTATACACTCACACCACCGGCGCTGCCGAACCCGACTACGCAGGCGTGGGAGGTTATTGCATACTGCAGCGAGAATTGCAGCGGACTCAAGTCATTCATACTTGCATCCGGTGGATCTGTCCAGGTAACACTACCGCCGGGATGCGATGTGCGAGTAGACTTCTGTGTGAAAGAAACAACACCAAACAGGCGCTGCTATCTGCCGGTGACGTTTACTCAGCAGGGGTGGCACGATTTCTGCGATCCGAACAACACTATCATCCCGGGCGGAATGATTTACAACAAATTCCCCCAAGCCTTTGCAACATTTAGCTATTACGGCACGATACTTACCAATAAAATGGTCGTCGGCAAGGGCAAGACAATAACGTACAGCGGCTCAACCAGCTCTCTAACGCGTCTTTGCATGTTCCTGCCGCAGACCGGAGCATGCGGAAAGTTAGACTACAGCTACGACAGCCCTTACAGCACGACACCTGCCGGGTCGCTTGCCGGTGAGACTATTGCGCTGATGATGAACATTGCTTACAACGACCGCAGGCTGATGCCTAGAACACCCGGCTATGACCTGGAGAAGTTCACGATAACCAGTGGGATTTACAAGGGTAGAAAAGTAGGAAATGTACTCAATGACGCTTATCTGGTCCTTGGAGGAGCATCGCCGGCAAGTGTTGGTCTGACCAATTGTCAGGAACTGGTTGATGTCATTTCGCAGATCAATGCAAACTATGCGTTCGTTGACTTCAACACGTTCACTGATAACGGATACCTGACTCCAAACGTGCCGCCGAGCCAACCTGCTCCAGCGACAACTCCGACTGTACCATATTCGCCTTAACGAACAAACTATAGAGGAGGGTAGAAAAGTGATAGCTGCAGAGCCCGAAGATTATTTTCTTCGGGCTCTGCGTCATGTCTTGAGTGATCTATTGATGGAATCTGAAATTTTAAGTGTTCGCTTTACATATTGATCGGTGTATTCCGCAATGCTGACATGTTTTTGCCGGCACTGCGAAGCAAGTTCGCGGATCGAGGCTTTTTGTCTTTGCCCCAACTTATTGGATCGCAGATATTGCACGAGGTCGTCTGAAAGATATTTCATTGCACACCTGCCTGATTAAATATACCTCTGCATTATATCCAATAAGACTGTCATTCTATGTCAGCCCGCCCACAAATTGTTCGACTTTTTTTTCGGCGTCCGAATAAAGCGCAAGCACAGCTTTGGCATGCTCCATTATGTATTCTTTCAGAGAGTTCGGTTCCAGGACTTCGGCGTCCTTGCCGTAGCCCATTATCCAGATTGCTATTTCCTCTATCCCTGCAACGCACACCTCATACACCACGGCGCCATCCGGTTGAGGCCTAACGATCTGCGTAGGGTGCCGCCTTGATTCAGTGATCATTCGCGCGACTCTTGGAGAAAACCTGACCTTGACCACAGTAGGCTCGCCGCCCGCCCAGGCCTCCCAACTCAGCCGGAAATACTCATCGACATTGAAATCTTTGGGCACTTCAAAAATCTCACCTGTATCCACTACCCTGCGAAAACGCGCCAGTTTGAACTGTCTGACCTTACCATGTTCGCGGCTCGCTGCAATAATATACCAACTGTGCTTTCTAAATACTATCGCATACGGATCGATCATATATTCCTTATCGGCATTGCTTTTTTGAGAGGAGTATATTACACGCAGGCGATGATGCTTGTTTAACCCGGTCTCTAACCTTTCTAGGGTGTCCGAACCGATATCAAAGGGAGGCGCGTTCACATGAACGCGATGGACTTCCGCCATATCACGCGCGGCTACCAATCCGTCATATGAAACAGCGTCGCGAATCTTTTTCCAGGCAGACTGCGCATACTTGCCGATAGGTGACGTTTGGCCGAACGGCGAGGACTTAAGACTCATTTTCAAAGCCAATATTTCTTCAGCATTAAGATATAGAGTGTCATCTGAGCACAGGTCGTTCAGGAAATAGCCGCCATCACTGCAGTAGACCGGTGTGGCGAGTTCAACGGCCAGCTCACTCAGCCACCTATAGATTGTCCTATCAGACCGCCCCAGTTGACGTGCAAGCCCATTGATTGTAATGCCGGGTTGCTGTTTTATCAATTCTATTGTCTTTATCAGCAGAGCGGATTTTGCCAATTTCCTCACCTCATGTCGCAGTCTAGCAGGCATAATGACAACTGTCAACACATGAATGTCAGTTCTGCAGGGCTAACGCACGAGTTACAAAAACATGAACGCCTGATAGGTGACGATCTCCGAATCGTCATCTTAATGCCGAATCGGGGTCTCCGAACCCCGTAACCTTTGCTGGAATAGCCGGATTCGGAGATCCGGCACTGGTTCTTGGGTAAGGATTCGGAGATCCTTACCCATCATACGAGTGATGTGTTTGAA
>JBDKUO010000059.1 GCA_039679645.1 Armatimonadota bacterium | reverse complement strand
TTCAAACACATCACTCGTATGATGGGTAAGGATCTCCGAATCCTTACCCAAGAACCAGTGCCGGATCTCCGAATCCGGCTATTCCAGCAAAGGTTACGGGGTTCGGAGACCCCGATTCGGCATTAAGGTGACGATTCGGAGATCGTCACCTATCAGGCGTTCATGTTTTTGTAACTCGTGCGTTAGCCCTGGCAAAGCAATAATGAGAGGTTATATATGTCGACAGTAAAGATCAACCGTGACGAACTGCGTGATAAGATCTATGGCTGCTGGCTCGGCAAGAGCATAGGCGGCACGCTTGGTATGCCGTATGAATGCTGCACCGATATGCAGGATGTTCATGGCTATAAAAATGCTTCTGGTGAGCCGCTTCCTAATGACGATCTCGATCTCCAGCTCATCTGGCTGCGAGCCGTCCAGGACAGAAGGCCGCTTGACGTGAGCGCAAAGGTCCTGGGCGAATACTGGCTCAATTTTATTCCTCCTCACTGGAACGAATACGGCATCTGCAAGTCCAATATGCGCGCAGGATTGATCCCGCCGCTTTCGGGTGAGTGCTACAACGAGCTTTGGAGAAACTCAAACGGCGCATGGATTCGCTCGGAGATATGGGCATGCCTTGCTCCGGGCTGCCCGGATATTGCGATAAGACATGCATATGAGGATGCATGCGTGGACCATGGCGGCGGCGAGGGCACATACGCGGCTCTCTTTACAGCGGCAGTGCAGAGCGCCGCTTTTGTAATCGGTGACAGGGACGAGCTCATAAAGATCGGCCTTTCCAAGATTCCTAAAGACTGCAGGGTTGCAAAGAGTATAAATATCGTGCTCGACTCATATAAAAAAGGCTTGGATTGGAAAGAAGCCCGGAAAGCGGTAGTAGACGACAGCGCCGATCTCGGATGGTTCCAGGCTCCGGCCAATGTGGCCTTCGTGATCATCGGCTGGATGTATGGCGAAGGGGACTTCGGCAAGTCGATCTGCACGGCAGTCAACTGCGGTGATGATACGGACTGCACCGGCGCGACCCTGGGCGCGACCCTGGGTATCATAATGGGCAGAAATGCTATTCCAAAGGAGTGGTCTGAACCGATCGGCGACCGGATCGTCACAATAGCTATTGACAAGGGCTCATGCGCGGACCGTGTCTTTCCCGGCACACTCGATGAGTTGACGAAACAGGTAATGGCAGAGGTCGAGCATTCGATACACGCCTATAAAGGAAAGGTAGAGATAGTTGACGGCCAATCTGAGACCTCGTGCATCAGTGAATTGAAGCTGGATGAGGGTCAAGTTGCCCGCGATATATGGGAAAAGTCGCCGTATGCGGTGGAGTATGACTTCGTGCACACAAAGGTGATCGTGGACTATCTCGGAGTGCCGGAGATTAGGGCAGGCGTGCCGTTGCCGATGAAAGTGACTCTTATAAATCAAATGCCCGATTCGCGTCATATGGAGCTTGTCTGGCATTTGCCGGAGGGTTGGAGCGCATCCACCGGACTTAGGAGCCATACCTATATTACCCATTGGCCGCCCAAGCAGGAAATTGATGTAGAGATTACGGCCGAATCGGTTACGGAGGCGACCACGCGTGGGATACTTGAAATAATAGCCCCGGGCCGCCCGACTATCGGGCTAGTGCCTCTGGTTTTTTATAATTCCAGATAAAGTAATAAAAAGGTCGGGGGGCAAGAATACCCCCGACCATATCAACTATCAAGCCAATTACATTCTAGGTAGGATATTATCGCCCTTGGAACCGTCTTTTGCGATGGTCCTGATATCTATAGCGCCTGCCGCGAATGACACACTGGTATAGCTGCCGTCTTTGCGTGGGTAGAGCCGTCCGCCCTGGACCTCTGATCGCCAAGATTCGTCCGATCTCTTCAAGTTCTCGAAACCGAACAGTTTTTTTGTCCTGCCGTCGGCGAGTTCAAGCCCATAGCCTGCCGAATAGGAGACGAACATCATTTTCTTAGGCGCTTCCGGCCAGACTGACATATCCTGCTTCTGTTCGACCTTGAGCGTTTGCACTTTCCCGGAGGCAGTGTCATACACCACTCTGTCGAACTTGTCGCGCTCGGAGCAAATTATCAGGATACTCTTCGGCGAGACCCATATTCCTTCCACTCGTCCCGGCAGCTCTTTTGAGTCGAATATATGCTTGGCTGTCCCATCTGCTGTGTCGCCGAGGAAGAATGACTGGCTGCTGCCGGTCTTGTCCTTTGTCGTCGATATCACAAACAGACTGCCGCCTGCGCTGATTGCGCCTGCCGTGCCATACTCGGTATCCTTGTCAACAGGCAGAGTTACTTCCTTGCCGATTGTCTTTCCGTCAGCCGAGCATGCTGATGCGACATTACTCTTGGTCGCAACAAACATGTCGGATTTGGCGGGCCATACCGGCGCCCGAGTGATGTCCGTTTTGACTGATTTGCCGACGCTGAGAGTATCGCCGCTTATCTTTATGCTTATAATTTTGCTGTCGCTGTTTGTTGCCAGGGCATATATAGTTTTGTTGTCGCCCCAGCTCAAGCTTTCTATTCTGGCGTTGTCCTCAACATTATATTCACTTGCGCTTGGTTTCTCGAAGTTGATGACTCGTATTGCGGAGCGCATCTTGCCGTCTTTGCCTGTCTCATTCCACGCGCCCGCCCACATCTTTCCTGATGGGCTGACCTGCCATGGTCCCATCTCGCCCACTTTGCTCATACTGACCCAGGTTGGGATATTGCCTTTTGGCCCCGGAGTAGGCGGCAGCGGAGGATTGACAATGCGGTATACAATTGCCATTAAAACAAGTGCGGCGAGAATAATTACAGGAATACGGTTATTCATACAAATTTCCTCCGAGGTCTTAAAGAAAGTTGATTAATGTCATTTCGGGAGTCGGTCTACAGGCTCCTGGAACGCTTCCAGTTTGACATCGCCTGTGTTTGAGAGTGTGAGTCGTGTGTTTTCAAGGCTTGCGTACCAGAGGTCCCTTGCTCCATTTTGTTTAGAGAGACTGGCTAATAGTTTGTCTCTAAAACCACACTGCTTTAGGTAAGCTCTTGCTTCATCGCAGTCCTTGATGTTCTGCCCACTGCCATCCAGCTCATATACAACCCCGAGTATTTTTGTTTCTTTAGTGCTAGCCATTACACGAAGCATCTTGCCGTGCAATCGCGTTTTGAGGACATACTCGTCCATTTTGATGTCATGCTGGAAAGTCCAGCTCAGATTGAGCGGTGCTTCGATGTAGTCTCTATTGAGAATCGCAACGATTTGCGGAAGTCCGGTTTTTTCAGAAAAAAGCTCGTGCTGAGCAGACGACCAGCGTATGCCAAGAGCCATGACCAGGCAGATAAGCGCCATCAAAACGGCTGTTTGCACTACAAACCTGCGCTTACTGGCTTGTTCTCCCACAAGTCCTCCGAGTCCTGCCAAAATGATCCCAAGCGCCATAAATGCTATTTTCCAGGTCGAAAGCTCGACTCCGATGTCGCTTATTTGACCTGAGAGAAGCGCCATTGCAAGAGCCGTAATGATGCACGACCAGAATGGGGCCCAAACGATTGCTTTGCGAGGCGCGACCAAGCCTGTCGCTATGCCGATAGCCCCGGGAAGAGGGAAGACATAGATAGTTAGCACCAGGAGTAATGGGTTAAGACTATCCCGGCAGCTCAACACTATGGCAACGAATGCGCACGCAGCCGCAAGCCCGAATAGTCCAGATAATAGGTTTCTGCGAAAAGGCCTGTTTATTCCAGCGGCCTTGTCGGCAACCGTCACAGAGTGTCTCCTTGCTTCGCGGCTCATACCGCATATTCCACACATAAGCTATTTCGACATCATGTGTTCCGAGTCCTTCTGTCGGCATAAACGCATCTTTTTAGAATCAGGTATTTGCGCGGGCTAAACTTGCGCCCTTTGTATTCCGATTATTCATGTAGTTGGAATATGCGACATTAGGATAATTATATGCCGGAAGCTGAAGCACAATCTCAAAAGCATACCAAAAATTATTCAGGCGTCAGGAAAGCGTCTATACTGATGGTGGCGCTCGGCACCGAGTTGTCCTCAACGATAATGGAGCAGCTCACCCCGGACGAAATAGAACGGCTCACTAGTGAGATCGTTATGATCAATCGTCTGGATCAAAACACCAGCGAGCAGATCATCGATGAGTGTCGCAAAGATTTGCAAAAAGCAGACATAATCGGTGGAACTGAATATGCGCGCAAGCTGCTCGAAGAGGTTCTCGGAGAAGCCAAAGCTACGGAAGTTCTCAGTAAATTGGGCTCGGATGGGGGAAATGCTCTGCGCTGGCTGCGGACTGCTCCCACACGGCAGTTGGCTCAATGTTTGACTAATGAGCGGCCTCAGATTGCAGCGCTGGTGATAGGTCACCTTCCTCCGGAACAAGCTGCGCAGGTGATTTCTGCTCTGCCGGAGGAGGTTCGAGGCGAGGTAGCGCTTCGATTGACTGTTATGCAGCCGACTGATCCTGAGACTGTAAAAAATGTAGCCGATAATCTGTTGCAGCGCTTGGCTATGACCGATAGCGCCAATTTTTCCGAGGTCGGTGGAAATAAGTCGGTCGTCCAGATACTTAACAATGTGGACCGAAGCACTGAAAAGAAGATCCTTGACTATCTTACTGAAGTTAATGAGGAGATAGCAAACGAGATAAAAGAAAGTATGTTTGTCTTCGAAGATATTCTTTCCCTGGACGATCGCTCTATTCAGGTGATCTTGCGCGACGTTCCTCAAGAGGATCTCCGTCTTGCACTGAAGGGGTCCGGCAACGATGCGAGAGAAGTATTTTTCCGCAATATGTCGAGCCGCGCCGTTGAAACCTTGAAAGAAGACCTGGAAGCCAGCGGGCCGATCAAGCTGCGGGATGTAGAGGCAGCTCAGCTTAGAATTGCAAGCATTGCTCGCCAGCTCGATGAGGCCGGTGAAATAAGCCTGCGCTCCTCTGACGACGAAGTGTTGGTGTAGAGATTTAGTATTGAGTATTTGGTATTGATTATTTTAACAAAAAGGCACGGACGTTTGTCCGTGCCTTTCCTGCGACTAATTGTTCGGTTTTCTCAATTTCCAGGTTCTACCATGTAGATTGAAGAGTCCACCGCCTGCCAAGTCATCTTAGCCTGAATAACACTTCTATAAAGCGCATCTTCCGGCGCTCCTGCGTTTACACCGGCGTAGCTGATCTTTTTATGCAAATCGCCCGTCGCCATGATCACCACGCCGTAACTGTTTGATATCAGTTTCAAAGCGTCGTAAATACTCATCTTGTCAATCGAGAGCTGCAGGCTTTTTGCAGAAGCATTCGGATCAAATTGTGAAGGCAAAAACACATATTTATTGTAGTCGCGGCGATTATAGCTCCAGGCCACTTTCAAAACCCGAGTGCCTACCGATTTATCTACATCTATACGTGTAGTAGAGCTCTCGTCCTGCCTGACATATCCCGTCTGCCATGTCTTAACAGCATCACTATCAGCCGAAACAATGTCCGGCATCGTATATATGCAGAAATATACCGGTCGCTTCTGCTTCGCGATAAGACTAAGTTCATATGTGCCATAATTATCAGGCTCGACACTTATTGATATGCCTGAATGATCCACATCATTGTCTGGTTTTGCTTGACTTACCTTTGGCCCTTCACTTCCGCTGCCAACAGTATGATTAACGACTCTCGGCACACCCAGCCAGTCGGCCACGACCGTGGTGGCGGGTGTAAGTCTGAAGACCATCACCATCAAGAGCAGAGCAGCAAAGCCCATGGCTGCCGCGCGGACAGGCACTCGAATGGTGAACACTTTCTGCCAATCGAGTCTCCACCACCTCACCGGCGATGGAACGTGCGTTCTTTCATGTTCTACACGTGCCATCACAGCCGCGTGAAAGCCCTGTGGTACGTCCAACTCGGGAAGCTCTTCCAACATCATAACAGATGCATGGAATTTCTCATAATCAGTTTTGCACTCAGGGCACTGTGCAAGATGCTGTTCAAAAACCACCCGCAGCGGGGGGTCTATAGTATTTTCCATATAAGCCGAAAACAGGTCCTGGGCTTTAATGCATTTCATAACCAGCTAGCTCCGATCAGTAAATATATCCTGGCAACTATGCAATACTTCCCAAATTTGCATACACATGCGCTTCTTATCTGCAATAGCGTACCGTCTGAGCTGTGAACATAAACCTCCCGAGCCCAAAAAACTGCCGGGATGACACTCCCAGATCAAACAACACGCCTACGCGCTTTATTATCTACAATTTCTAGACTTGAGAGCTACCCAAAAAGTTCCGATTGGGACTCTAATATTTCTTTTAATGCGCCTCTGGCGCGATTGAGCCTGGATTTAACTGTCCCGATAGGAAGGTGCAAAATATCGGCGATCTCTTCATAACTGCGGTCATGAAGGTGATATAGCGTCATTATGACTCGCTGGTAATCCGGCAGTGATGCAATTGCGGTGCGTACAGCCTTATTGCGTTCTTTGGACTCAGCGATTTCACCCGGCAGCGGTTTTTCATCCTCAATCTGCCGTGAGACGGATGTTTCATCCAGGTCAATTATCTCGTCGAGCGACACCTGGCGATGGTTTTTAGCTTTTTTGCGCTCGTCGAGGAAGACGTTGGTGACAATTCTGTAGATCCAAGTGGTGAAGTTGGCGTCGCCTCGAAACGTGGAAATCGAGTTAAAAACCCGAACGAAGGCCTCCTGCGCGATATCGTTGGCGTCGTCATAGTTGCCGGCGATACCGTAAGCAAAATTATAGACGCGCTTTTGGAAGTGAGTAACAAGCTCATCGAACGCCTTGATGTCGCCGTTCTTACACCGACTGATAAGAGCCTGCTCTTCCGTGCGGCTTACACTCTTTTTGGTTCCGGACGTGTTAAAGAGCACTCCACAACCTCGTCAAGCAACCGTCGCCTTTTTAGGACGAGCCCCGATTGCTCGTTGTTCTTCCTCGGATAAAGCGCGCTCACCTTCGCCATTTTTGACATTCTTTACATACAACCGTGAGTCCTGCCGTCCATACAGACTGCTTATGATTATTCCTGTGTTGTTTGCATCCAGCACAGAGAGCGCGAAGCTCTGTTCTCCACCCACGTCCTCAAAAGCATTGAACCTGATGATGTTGGTTTTCTGGAGACAGTTGTCTACAGCTCCGGCAAGTTCCATCTGCCTGACGCGTGCTTCGTCCAGCTTGTTGCGCAAATCGCTGATCATTGCGGACTGTTCCGTTATCGCCTCCGCCAACTCTTCCGCGCCTGCGTCAGCCAGCTTAGCGCTTTTCCGCTGTGCCAGTCGAGACAAACGTGAAGACTGGACTATTACACATATAAATAGTATCAGGCTAAACGCCACCAAACCTATTGAAAAATAGGCGTCGTAATCCTTTACAAACCCCACGACTTCGTGCATCGTGTCCCCCATATTTAATGTTTTCTAAATTATAGCACAGATAGCTGAAAGTGGAAGGCGGAAAGTCCGAGAATACGCCGCTTATCACTTTCCACTCTCCACTAGTTCAACTTACAGTTCCACAGCTTAGAAAATATCTTTGGAATTTCGGTGTTGTCATGGACACCGGCAAAGTATTGCGATCCCGGACCGAAGGCGAATATCGGGACCATATTCGCTGTGTGCCCGCCGTGTGCCCAGCCGACCATATATTTTGGATGATCGGCATCAGGGTCAAGTACAGCCATGCCTCCGGTATCATGGTCGGCCGTCACGACAACCAGCGTGTCTTTATGCTCACGCGCATAATCCAGCGCCATTCGCACCGTATTGTCGAACTCCAGAGTCTGTTTTACCGCGTCACCGGCGTTGCTTGCGTGCTCAAAGGAGTCGATCGTGCCGCCTTCGCTCATCAAAAAGAAGCCTTTTTTGTTGTTGTCCAGGCAGTCTATTGCACATGTGGTCATCTCGCGCAGAGTCGGTTCCGGCGAGAAAGCCGTCATGACATCCTGCACGAACAGCCCCAGCACTTTTTCTGAGTGAACATCCGGCATTTCATCTCTCGTGGTTATAACCGTGAACCCAATCTTCGCGGCTTCGGCCATAACGTCGCGCCCGTCCGTTCGTCCGTCACTGGTGTCTGTCTTCAAAGCAAAGTCTTTACGTCCTCCGCCCATGATCACATCAGCTCCCGAACTGATCATTTGAACGGCTATGTCGGTTCGATCAGCCCGGCTGGTGACATGTGATACAAACGCTGCCGGGGTGGCGTCGGTGATGAACTTCGTGCTTACAACTCCGGTAGACTTGCCCATGTCATGGGCAGCTTCGAGGATTGTGCGCAGTTTCTTGCCGGACGGGTCGACCGAAAGCTCGCCATTGTTGGTCTTGACGCCGGTGGCGTAAGCTGTCGCGGCAGCGGCTGAATCGGTGACCAGCGCATTTGCCGAGTAAGTCTTTACCAATCCGACAACGGGCATGCTGTCCATTGCAAGCTGACCGTTCTGACCGGGTCCGGCGCATCGTGCCGCCGTAATGACGCCTATTCCCATTCCATCGCCGATAAGAAAGACGATGTTTTTAGGCGCGTCAGCCGCATAGCAGGAGAGAGATAAGAGTGTGAGGATGACTACGTAAAGCAGTCTGCCGCGTAACACGGCTTTGGTGCGGTGCATTACAACCTCCAGAGTTTACATAATATTCTACGATGGCTGGATAACAGCCAGTTCCAAGCCAGTTTCCCAGGGCTAACGCATCTAATTTCTGTTGGGGCAGATTTGCAATCTGGCCCCTTTGGGGCAATCTCGGGATCTGAGATTCCGTTAACCGCTAAGCCAGCATATAAGTGCTAGGTAGTGGCATCAGAGATGCCATTTGGCCCTTTTCGGCGCAGATTTTAAATCTGCCCGAACAAAGCGGAGACATATTTCTTAAGATGCGTTCGCCCTGGCCAGTTTCCAACATTATCTTGCCATTCGACTTGCGGCATGATAGGATACAAAATCATGGACGAACGAAACAAACCCAAAGACAAACGCGCCGCATTCGGACGGCTTCTAGGATATCTCAAGCCGTATAAGGGCCCCGTTACGATAGGCATCATTTCAAATGTCGGGATCGGGCTGATAGGACTGGTGCCTCCACTCATCTATGGAAAGCTTATCACTGATCAGGTGATCATGGCAACCGGGCGGCCTTTCGGCCATCGTGCCCGTCTGCTGTTTTTTTCCATTGTTGTTCTGCTTGCGATCTACATCAGCAGCGCGTTACTCTCATTTACTCGCGGCTACATAATGCATGTCTTGGGAGAGAAGATCATTCGCGACCTGCGAAGGCAAATTTTTGCCCGGCTGCAGAAGCTTTCAGTCTCATATTTCGATTCCCGGCAGACCGGCGAGATCATGTCCCGCGTCACCAACGACACCCAGATGGTTGAAGAGTTTGTAAACCATGCCGCGGATACTCTTGTCTCGGATATTTTTCGGCTGCTGGCTATGTGTGCCGTGATGTTTTATCTGTCGAGCAAGCTTGCGCTGATTGCTCTGTTACCGGTGCCTGTGCTTTTCTTTCTGGCATACAGGTTCGCGCGTCGGATCAGGGGAATCTACCGGGCGGTGCGCGAGAGGCTGGCGGAGATAAGCGCAAACGTGCAGGAGAGGATAGGCGGTGTGCGCGTAGTCAAAGCCTTCGCCCGGGAGGATTTCGAGTATGATAACTTCACGGCGGATGTCAATTCCTATTACGATCAGCGTGTCAAGGCCGTGCGAATGTGGACCAGTTTCTTTCCCTGCGTGGACCTGCTCATCCAATTCGGTAACCTGGGGATATGGATTGTCGGCGCGCTTATGATAATGAACGGCAGCCTGACTCTCGGATCGATGGTTATCTTCACATTCTACCTTGGAATGCTCTACCAGCCTGTGGGCAACCTCGCCAGGATAAACGACACCATTCAACGGTCACTGGCAGCCGCCGAGCGTATATTCGAGGTGATAGACGAGGAGCCTGCAATTGCCGACCCCGATGACGCTATAGACATGCCGCGGATAGAGGGCAGGGTGGAGCTCGACCATGTCGATTTCAAATATGAAGACGGCGAATATGTGCTTAGAGATATATCTATTAAGGCTGAGCCGGGGATGATTGTGGCTCTGGTCGGCAGAAGTGGCGCGGGCAAAACAAGTATAGTGAACCTCATCCCGCGTTTTTACGATCCAAGCGCCGGACGCGTGCTGATCGACGGCATAGATGTCAAGAGCGTCAGGCAGACGTCGATCAGACGTCAGGTCGCAATGGTGCTGCAGGATACTTTTTTGTTTAATGGCACGGTCCGCGAGAACATCCGCTACGGCAAACTCGATGCGACCGACGAGGAGATTGCCGGCGCAGCCAAGGCAGCCAACGCGAACGAGTTTATAGAGACCATGCCCCAGGGATATGATACCGAGATCGGCGAGCGGGGTATCAAGCTCTCCGGCGGCCAGAAGCAGAGACTGGCCATCGCGCGGGCGATTTTATCCGACCCGAGAATATTGATCCTAGATGAGGCGACCAGCTCCGTTGATTCCGAAAGCGAATACCTTATCCACCGCGCTATGGACCGGTTGATGGAGGGGCGCACTACGTTCGTCATTGCCCACCGTCTGTCGACCGTAAAGAATGCCGATCAGATAATTACTCTTGAGCATGGCCGGGTTACAGAGGTCGGCGATCACAAATCGCTCCTTAATCAGGACGGCGTTTATTCCCAGATGTACGCTATGCAGTTCAAACTCAATGAGGAACTAAGTTAGGTATGGTTAGTATCAGAAAACTCAAGATAAACAAAGCCGGTCCTTTTACCGGATATTGGGCGTGGATAGCTATATCGTTGGTTGTTTTGTTCACTGCAATAATACGAATCCGCCTGCTGCATACTCCGCTGGAGCGCGATGAAGGCGAATACGCATATATGGGTCAACTTATGCTCCAGGGCATACCTCCATATAAACTGGCCTGCAATATGAAATTTCCGGGCACGTATGCAGCCTACGCTTTAATAATGGCGCTGTTCGGTCAGAGCATATCCGGTGTGCATATTGGCCTGATGCTTGCCAACGCGGTTACTATTATTCTGATGTTTCTACTGACCAGGCGTCTTTTTGATTCGCTTGCCGGGGTTGTTGCCGGAGCGACTTATGGAATTTTGTCTGCAAGCTCTGCTTTTTATGGTCAGGCAGGGCATGCCACTCACTTTGTGGTGTTGGCTGCTGTCGGCGGAACACTACTGCTGCTTAAGGCTATTGATTCGGGCAAACGCAGTCACTTGTTATTGAGTGGCTTGTTGTTCGGAACAGCGATACTGATGAAGCAATCGGGAGTGTTTTTCTCGTTGTTTGCCGTGGCTTATCTACTTTGCGTGCAGAAAAAGGCAAATGCTGTGGCATCGCGCGCTCGGTTTTCCAACATCGGTATATTGCTGCTCGGTATATTTTTGCCTCTGGGCTTAACATTCTTAATACTTTGGGATGCGGGAGTTTTTAACAGGTTTTGGTTCTGGACAGTGTCTTACGCGCGTGAATACTCTTCGCAAATACCCATCTCAATGGCTTTTCGCGTCCTTGAGAGCGCAGTTTCCTCAGTGGTTGGTCCTGCCTATATGCTCTGGGTTATTTCCGGGCTGGGTGTAGTTGCTCTCTTTTTGGATAAAAACGCACGCCCGAAATCTGGCTTCGTAGTTGGATTTTCAATTTGCGCGTTTCTGGCTGTGTGCCCAGCGTTCTATTTCCGCAGGCACTATTTTATTCAGTTTATTCCTGCTCTAGCCATACTTGCCGGGGTCGCTGTAAGCTCTTGCAGACGAATACTTTATAATTCAAAGGTTCCTAAGATCATATTGCTTCTACCGATAGCGATATTCTTTGCAGCTTTTGTCCACACGGTAGGCCTACAAAAAGAAGTGTTTTTTATGCTGAGCCCAGATCAAGTGAGTGCCGTTGTATATAATATAAACCCTTTTCCTGAGGCGGTCAGAATTGCAGACTACATCAAGAAGCACTCAAATAAAAATGACACTGTTGCAGTCATAGGTTCCGAGCCTGAGATCTATTTCTACTCAGACAGGCATTCTGCGACCAGCTACATTTATACCTACAGTTTGATGGAAAACCAGAAGTATGCCTTGAGTATGCAGCGCGATATGATCAGGGAAATTGATGAGGCAAAACCTACATTTCTTTTATTAGTTAAAGTTCCCACGTCATGGCTTGCCGTACCGACGTCAAAGACACTGATTTTCGACTGGGCGAGTCAATATGCAAACAGGAATTTTGTTCCTGTTGGGGTAGCAGACATAACAGCGGACCATACCGAATATGTCTGGGGTGCTGCTGCTGCAGATTACTCACTGCAGTCTACATATAATGTGGTAGTCTTCAAGCGAAAGGGTGCCTTGTAGGGCCACGCCGATGTTTCACAACATACCTCGTCCAATTATATAGAGCGAATGCATCACTTGGAGGTTATTGACACTGCTTACCGCGCGGATGGTACTTTCCGGTTATGCCAGGTCCTTTTGAAGAATGATTTCCGCCGGTTCATTCGGTAGCAGCAGTACGCCTGAATCAACATAGCCGAGGCGTCTGTAAAAGTGTTGGCCATCTTCGTTTGATTGCGTTGATGTAAGCACCATGTGGTACCCCAGTTGCCTCATGTCTTCTTCCCATTGCTTGACAACTTGTCGTCCCAGACCTTTGCGGCGGTGCTGCTCAAGAAAGTAAAGCATGTTCATAAAAGGGATTTCATCCCAGAACAGACCGTAGCGCAGCCATCCCACGATACCATCAGCTTCTGTCGTTGCGATGTAGACTTGTGAGTCTAGGATTTTACACTTCATTAGCTCGCGCTGGATATGCTGGTCATGCTCTAGTAGAAAATCAAGGTCATCAATTACGGCAAGCCGGATCATAAGCAATTGCTTCCTGGTTTATTTATTGAAATCCACCGAAACCGAGAATTTGACCTCACCCGTCTGAGCGTCTAGCATCCTTGCATTTATCACGACAAACGTTCCCCTGTCTGATATGCTGCCGCAGAGAATGCAATCGGCAGAGAGCATTTTTCCGAGCTGCTTAGCGGTTTTGGGGTCGATAATATCGCTCTGATCGAGCCTGGCGCTCGACAGCGCATTTTTGAGTTGGCCTCGTTCGACAAGCTTGACGTTTTTTATCTCGCTCATGGATGTCGAGAGGTCCTCGCTCAGATCGCGCGCAACTGCCTTATCGATTTTCTGGCCGTCTTTTTGGGGGATAAGTTCAAAATCAAGGATCGCGACAGTTTTTGACGTAGACCATGCAGAATCGGCTGTGATCTTGTCGCTAAGCTTTTTTGTGAGTTCGGCGACAGTCTTAGGGCTTATGACGATCGGATAATCCTCAGCCTGCGCCGGGATGGCCGATATTGCAAACACTGCGCAAATGAGAGCTATTAGCCTATGCATATTAATCCCTCCTATGCCGACTATCCACTCCTTTTAAGCTTACCCGTTCTCTTGCAATATACCTCTGCCTTTCCGAAAACAAACAGCCCAAGGGGGGAGAGTTTGGATACCGATTGCACCCATATCGGCAGCACACTGACATCGTAATATACGCCTGATACCAGCAGCAGGTCGGGTGATGTTATAAATGCTCTGGTGATTGCGACTTTCTGCTGTATCCCTCACGGTTTGCCTTCACCGCATCCTTACGATGTGTCTTTGTAAGACCCTCTTATCTCTATGCAGCCACTAAGCAAACGAAGGAAACAATATGTTCACCGTTGTAGTCCAACATACAGCTTGCATGCTCGATTATGAGAAGAAATTATGATGAAGTTGCGTATTGGGGTAGCGTTTTTTGTATTAAGGGAGGAAGATAATGCGTTTATTGTTCGGAATCATATTGACTGTATTTGTATTCTCATGCTCCTTTGTCATGGCCAAAGAACAGATAGGCACCGCTATTCTTAATCGAGCAGGCATTACAAGTCTTGATGGTATAGATTCTGTAATTATCTCTTCTTGTGATGGGATTTATAAACTGACGCCAAAAAGTAATCCGCAGTCAATGAAGCGTCTTTACTCGCTTCTTTCGGGTATTCGGGAAGACCGCCCGGATGCTGGCCCTGTTGGCAGATATGCCACTTTGACTATTAATCTAGCGAGCAGCAAGGTTGTTTGGATGTTATTCGGTCGTAAACCAGTAGACGACAGACATGACATAATAACGATGGCAGGAGGTTACTTGGTGCCGGGGATGGTGGAGTTCCTTGATGATCTCAAACACGATGCTGTAGCGGCAAAGCTCGATTCACAAATTCCGCAGTTCAAGGTAAAAAAGCTTTCACTGCGTCTTTCGCATATGGATTCTGTAATTGTTCCCGAATCATCTAGTGCAGGCTGTGCTGTGATTGCTAAGGCACAATCAATACTCTATTCGCTGGACATACGAAGCGTATGGGCAGAAGAGGTCAAGTCGAGTGATATTGCTATTGCTCAGGGCAAGTTTGGCTGTGTTACGTTGGAATCAAGCGAGTTGTTTAGACTCGATATTACTGTAATTGATTCGGCAAAGCTTTTTATCACTCAGACTGGTTACTATACTGATCCAATTGGTTGGAACCTCGCCCGCAAGCAGTTTGGTTGTGAGAGCTTTCTCGTTATGGATTATGGTAACTACAAGCCTCCGATAGTTGTTCTTCGTGATCGAGCCGACAACTGCTATCTGCTAAGAGATTTTATGACACGCAAAGACATAGAAAGTGGCAAGAACTCCAAAACTCTGGCTATCCTTTATGAAGAGCTTCAATCTCTGACGAAAAACGCGTACAAGGAACACGCTAAGAATATTAGTGGTGGTCCTGGCAAGTAGCATATAAGCCGCCTGCTATAAATTGCTTATAGAGGGGCTATGCATCGATTCAAATTGATGAAGGCAATAGCAGTTGTTTTTTCTTAATATAATTGTTTCATCCAATGCGGATGGGCTTATGTTGTGATCAGGAGGCGCTCTCATGAAAAAACGCTATTGGTTATTTGTCTTTGCGGGATTACTGGCGGTGACCGCTGCTTTATGCGCTCGACATTTTCAAGCAAAACGCGCTATGGGAAAAGTTTTGCCGGTAAATAAGAAACTGATTTCCGCCAATACTGACTTTTCAATCCGGCTGTTCAAGGATATTGCCTCCAGGCGATCGGGACGCAATACCCTGATATCTCCAAGCAGCGTTTCAATGTCTCTTGCAATGGCCTACAACGGCTCCAAAGGCGATACGCGCAAGCTGATGGGCGCTGTTTTAGGACTAGATAAGATGAGCCTGCATGAGATCAACAATTCCAACGCGAACCTGCTCGTAAACCTCAACAATCCAGGCAGGGGAGTAAATATTTCAGCAGCAAATGGCATGTGGACCGGCAAGGTATTTCCTATTGTGCCCAGCTTTATCGATATATCCAGAAAATATTATGATGCCGAAGTTGCCAGCCTTGATTTCACCCACCGTTCCGCAAAGTCTGCAATAGATGGCTGGGTCAGGAAAAAGACGCACGGCCGGATAGACAATATTGCCGAAGACCTCGGCGGCTTGACCGTACTCTGCCTTGCCAACGCGATCTATTTCAAGGGCACATGGACTTTTCGCTTTGACAAGAATGAGACGCAGGCAGAGCCGTTCATGCTCGAAGACGGCAAGATAAAGAGCGTGCCTATGATGTCCCAAGAGGGCAGATTTAGATATTGCATGGGCCAAAATTTTGAAGCTGCCGCACTGCCCTATGGCAGCAAACGAATGAGCATGTATATATTTGTTCCATGTGAAGGCTGCAGTCTTAGTGAATTTCTAAAGACCTTGAATGCAAAGAACTGGAATAAATGGCTGCCCAGTTTTCAAGAGCAGAAGGTGAGAGTTACGCTGCCTCGCTGGAAGCTTGAGTGCGAGACCAATCTTATACCCCCGTGCACGGATTTGGGTATGGGGAATATCTTTGACTCAGGAAAATGTGACTTCAGTGGAATTTGCAAAAGTGATCGAAACGACGTTTACATAAGTTCGCTGAAGCAGAAGGCATTTATTGAAGTCAACGAAGAGGGCACAGAAGCTGCCGCAGCCACCTTTATGGTTCTAAAGGCCAGGTGTGCAACTCCAGAAGTCCGGGCTAACAGACCGTTCTTCTACGCTATTAGAGACGATATGACCGGCACGATCCTCTTTATGGGCACTGTCGTTGATCCTGCGATGGATGCTGGCATATTGTGAGATCGACATATAGATTGACTAGGCTATGGGTCGGAATCTCCTTCCGGCCCAATAGTGTTATTTTGTATACCTATGCATAGTCGCTAAAGATTCATCTAAGTTGAACAAAGCGATAGTGTAAAAGGAGGGGTTACGATGAAAAAAGCTGTTACAATCATTTTTGTGCTGACCATAGCTGTCACTCTAGTTATTTATCACAACTACACGGCCAAGAATGCTCAGCTACAACCTGATGAAGACATAAGACATGCTGTGGCAAGTATATCTCCCGATCAAATTGCGGCTATTCGCTTGGAAGTACTTTCTGATATGCTTATTATCACGCCCAATGGAAAAAGACCTGATACAAAAATTCTGGGAATGCAACCCGGATTTCATTACAAGTACAAAACCAATCTGGCTGCTATCGCATTATTGCTGAGAGGTTTAAAAGAAGCAAAGCGTCCGCCTGAATACCGTTTGAACCGTGTCTATCATATTACTCTGATCATGAAAGATGGAAAAGTAATAGGTCCATTCGGCTTTGGGCAAGGAGTGCGAGTAGACTGCTTTGGCCCAACATTTATTAAAGGGCTCAAGCAGGCTGGTGTAAAGAATATACCACGTAATTGATAGCAGCAATAATGATGGGCCGGAATCCACTTCCTGCCACTGTCAATTCATAGGCAATAAACATTGTTTGCAATTTCGTTTGCGCCCGGCAGCAAGCGTTTGATATACTTGGTTTGCGCAATATTTCACAAAGGTGGTTACAATATGCCGAGCGGAATCAAGGTCCCCATGCCGACACTCGAACGGCTGGCGACCTACCTGACAATTCTTACCGATCTCAAAATCAGGAATATCGAGACGATATCCTCTGCTGATATCGAGATGCGCACGGGTGTCAGCGCGGCTGCATTCAGGAAGGACTTATCATATTTCGGTGAGTTTGGCCGTCCGGGGATAGGCTATAACGTCAATGAGCTGCACTCGCGCATCAGCCATATTCTCAAGATAGAGAAGCCTCAGCCTGTGGTGCTGGTCGGCGCGGGTCATTTAGGCTCGGCTCTGGCGCGTTATCAGCCTCTTAGGGCGGAAAACTTCCACATTGTAGCGGCGTTCGATAGCAACCCCAACAAGATCGGCAGACAGCTTTGGGACCTTGCAATAATGGATATCGCCGATATAGTGGAGCAGAACAAGCTACTTTCCGCCAGGATCGGGATCATAGCTGTCCCGGCGCTTGCCGCCCAGGAGGTTGCGGATAAGCTGGTAGAGGCAAAAGTTACAGCAATTCTCAATTTCGCCCCCACATTGCTCCGCCTGCCCGCAGGTATCACTGTGCGAAATGTTGATTTCTTGCAGGAACTGGCTGTGCTTTCTTATCACCTGCCGGAAGATCGTCTCTGACCCAGCAGCCACTTCCAAAACTCATCACTCTCATAAGTAGCCGTCCAGCAGTCGTGCTCAACACTGGGATATATAGTAAACTTTGGGCTGCCGCCTGCTGATCGCACCGCATCAACCATTTCCTGAGACTTTTCAAGCGGGACAGTCGGGTCTGCGTCGCCGTGAAAGACCCACATGGGGATATCTTTAATTAGAGGCGCGTTCGCCGGATTGCCTCCACCGCAGATCGGCGCTATAGCTGCCAGCCTTTCTGGAATTCTGGCCGCAAGGCCCCATGTGCCGTAACCGCCCATGCTTATTCCAGTCAGATATATCCGGCTCTTATCCACGTTATAATTTGACTCTATATCATCGAGCAAATCTATGACTTTGTCGATCTCGTTATTCCACCAACTGTCCTCAGGGCAAAGCGGAGCCAGGATTATAAACGGAAACTGCCTGCCCTGCGCAGCCAGTTTTAGGGGACCGTGCACTTTCGGCTTTTCAAGGTCATCGCCCCTCTCGCCTGCGCCGTGCAAAAAAAACACAAGCGGCCAGAGTTTGTTTTTTTCCTCATCATAACCTTGAGGCAGATATATGCTGTATTTTAGTTGAGATTTGCTCATATAGATACCACTTAACGTTTCAGATTTAGTCATTCCAAGTGAAGCCGAGGAATCAGCTTTAAGCCAGACATCTCAAAAAAGCAGATTTCTCACTAGCTTCCGACACATACTAGAACGCTTGCTATTTGCAGCTTTTCACAATCCTGTATATATACAGGGCGCTGCCGGGCTTGTCGTTGATCTCAATTTTCAGCCCGCCCTGCGCAAGCTCGCTTCCCTTAGCCCGAATCGAGTCGCCTCCATCGGCAGAACGGATTTCATACAGAGCGCTAGCATCGAGGCCATGTAATGGCGTGTTCATGCTGGTAAAAGGGCTCTTTGGTCTGCGCATAGCCACAACTATCCCCTCACCCAAATCCGGCCTGTCATACTGCCAGGCTGCCCATAAGTCGTCAGCCAGGCTGTATGAGAGCAGCGGATAGAAATCTCCATAGAAGTACTTACGCACCTCAAACTCTTCGTTCATAGCATCTCTTATCCACTCGAACGGGATTTGGCAGGATGGCTCGGGCCCGTAAATATTCAAATTCATTACAATACCGGGTCCAAGCGCGCTTCTGAATGCGTATTTATCGGGAGCGTCTTTGCGATTATAGCAGCCGGTGCTTAATGGAATCCAAGGCGCAAGGCCCTGCGTCTGACCTTGCATTCCAATCGGGTCAAAATCAAGGGCGCACTGATAATCGCTTCGCCATAACGGGATACTGCGCGATATCGTCTCCAGGTCTATCCTGCGTCCTCCGCTGGAGCAGTTATCTATAACCAGGTTAGGCATTCTTGCTCTCAGCTCGTCCCAGAAAGCGTATAGCCCTTCTATATGACGTATTTCACTCATTCCGACCCTGTCCGGCGCATCAGCCTTTTCCCAGTATGGAGACGGGTCGAAGTTGAAATCCTGCCGGTAGCATGTAACACTGCCCTCAGTCAAAGTATTCAATACCAGATCCGTCAATGCCCGGCGCGCTTCAGGCAGACCCAGATTGAAGAGATAGTTGTCTCCATCCGGACCCAGGAGCCATTCCGGATGTTCGCGAGTGAAATAAGTATCCTTAAAGACTCTCTCAGGTTCCATCCACAGCAAAAACTTGTATTCCATCTCCTTCAATGTGTCTCCGACAGGCTTCAGACCGTTGGGATAAGTGGTCTTGTTCGGCCACCAGTTGCCGACGTGCTTCCACCACTCACCACCGAATGTATCTGAATTCTCGTCATAATCGCCGTCACCGTGCCAGCCCGCGTCTATCCAGAAATATTCAACAGGGAGATTGTTATCTTTCCACCACCGCGCCTTTTGTATTTGCCGGTAGTCCATATTCGCTCCCCAGGCTGCTTCGCAGATCGGCCCCTGAAGGACTTTTCCATCATAATATGGGCTGTGATGAGCCAGGATAAACTGCCGCAGCATGTTATGTGCGCCCGTCATGTCATCTTCCCAAAACAGCAGCAGGATACGAGGAGTGCGGATTTCCTCACCAGGCTCCAGCCTTAGATGAGTTTTCTTCATTCCGGCACTGATATTAAGATGAGTGTCATCTTCGAGTCGAGTTATATCGGCTTTCCATGCGCCGGTCCAGCCTATTGCTCCGATCACGCCTTCGCTGCCCATCTCCAGGTTAAAGAACGGAAGCGTTCCATCGGACGATCTTCCGCACTGCGGTGCCAGATGCAGCGGGTAGATTATTCCGATCTTGCTCTTGAGGGGCTCGAAATCGTCAATCTTACAGTCGCTGCCCTTTGCATAGTGGACTATCGCGGGCTGTTCTTTTCCAATTTCCAGGTCCGTATCCAGCGGCAGAATGTCTTCTATAATTTGCGTAGGGGTGCTGCCGTTGTTTTTGAAGTAGATGACCCACTCGACCGCCGGATATTTATCGAATGTGGTGACCTCGCACCTGCACTGGAGTTTCGTCTCTGGATCGCTGAGAGTGAGGGTCTGCTGAGACGAACCCGCCTCTGACTTGCCCATGCTCCACTCAGACTTCCAACTCTTCAGGAAAGATGCCGATTTATTATCGTTGTAAATAAACGAAAATGGAAGTCTGCAATCTGTAGATTTGAAATGCTCCTCAAACCAGGTTTTTGCTTTTTGCTGTTCTTGATTGGTCATTTCTGATCAATATCCTCTTTCTTTCTGGTAGATGTTAATCATTTGCTTGCCCGTCAGGAAAGCGTCCAGGTTGTGCCTTAGTATTTTTATTGCGCGCTCACCGTAGCGTGCGCTGGATGCGCCTGTGTGCGGCGTGATTATAGTATTGGGCAAATCCCAGATTGGGCTGCCGGAGGGAAGCGGTTCGGCAGGAAACACATCGAGCGCTGCTCCGCCCAGTTTGCCATTTTTCAGAGCTTTACCGAGCGCTTCATGGTCGACCATAGCCCCTCGCGCCACATTTATCAGATAAGCTCCCTGTTTCATCTTATTTATCTGATCCGGGCCGATCAGGGCGCTGGTGTCCGACGTTAGCGGTACAGCAATTACCAGATAGTCGGATATAGGGAGAATCTTATCGAGATTACTGGCGGGGTAGAGTTCATCTACATTCGGCAGATCGCCTCGGACTGTCCGCTTTGTTCCGACTACATGCATCCCGAAAGCCTTCGCCAGTCGGGCTATATTGAGCCCTATCTTGCCCAGACCTATTATTCCAATCGTCTTATCTGCCAGTTCGGTGCTTGTGCCCGCCAGTTCGATGCGATCATAATTATGGGCGGCCTGCAGACGCGCTGCCACATCGAACCTGCGAGCCAAGGCGAGCATCATCCCAAGCACGTGTTCTGCGACGACTGTGGTATGAATCCCACTCAATGTAGTGAGGACAATATCGCTCTTTACAAGTTCAGGAAAGACAGTGTGGTCTATGCCCGCGCTTCCGAACTGAATCCACTTTAGCTTTTTTGCCTCGGCAAATACTTCGGGTGTAATCCTCCAGCCGATCATTACATCCGCATCGGCAATCTCTCGTTTGATTGTCTCTACATTCTCACAGACTGCAAGTTCATGCCCGCTTAGCAATTTTTGGATTCTTGAGATATAGTCGTCAATGATTTCTTTCGATTCCAGGTGATACGCACGCCAAATTACGAACTTCACAACTCTTCCTCTTCGTTTATTGTGCGGATCTTATACTTGGATGCCGCCACTTTATCCGGCAGTACAGCGACCGTTCTAGCCCCTGCAATCACAAGCTTTTCCAGATGATTGGTCCGCCTGCCTATGAGCAAAATTACGTCTTCCGGTTCTCTACCGCGCAGCCAGGCAGCAGCTTTTTCGGACAGTTCCTCTATATCGGTCTCTTCGATAATTTTTGACTTTCTGAGGTCGAGCACAAGCCTTCGAGTCGTGGTAATTATGGGCGCGTCGGTTTCCGTCCCAAGCGCTATAGTCCCGATATCCACTGTTGCGGCTTCCGGGTCATTTTCAATGTCGGCCAAAACGGGATCGATCTCGCTGAATAGTACTTCAAACTTGTCGGTCGGAAATACAACCGTTACCTGGCCGGAGCCTGAATACTGCGAGGCTGTCTTGAGGAGCTGTGCGCATCCGAAGTCGGCCGCAAATACAAGAGGCTTGCCCGGCGCGGCGCGCATGATGGCTTTGTAATAGTCTGCGTCTTCACTTTTGCCTCTGATATCCAGCAGAAGCCCGTCCGCGCCTTCAGCCAGCGCCTGATCGATCTCGCCCTCGTTCTTGATGTAGGCAAACACGCTGACAGTGTGACCGGTCTGGGTGCGAGCCGGTATATGCTCCGAGGCGATGAATATCTTGGGCGCTGTATGCCTTTGATCTTCTATCTTTTGATAGTGGATAAGCGTCTGCGGATCGGGGTCGATGTAGACCATACCGTTGTTGCCGTCGAGGATCACAATATCTCCTGCCGTGACCGATGCCATGATGCCTTCCGCGCCGGTCACGGACGGCACTTCAGGGTTTATGCCGGGGATGTCCAAGTCCTGCTCTGCTGCGATCCCAATAGTGCTTATGCCTGGGATGTGAAGCGACATTCCCATTATCAGGTTATCACATACGATAACTGCTTCAGGATAATCCTGCGCCGATATGCCCTGTTTGAGCGCATGGAGTCCCTCTTCAAGAATGCTGTGAGCTACTCCGTTAATGCCGTTTTTGGTGTCGACGAGAGCCGCCACGGCAATAGCGACACCGTCTTTTCGAGCCTTGCCTTGAATAGTAATCATCTCTGCGCACTACCGATTTATCACAGATTGTGGTAACCCACTTCAAATTACCTTAATCAGCTATACCTCAGTTTCCTTGTCCGGCTCGAATTTGTTTGGCATTACTTCCACACTGGCTTCAACCGGCACATCTTCAGAGACCATATGCCCCATCTCATGCACTCTTTCCTCCACGATCTCGTCCATGTTGTCTGTGGCAAAGGTCGTGCTTCCGTCTTCATAGCCGTGCTCATAGTCCTCCGGCTGGAAGTCCTGATCTATCAAGTCCCAGTCTTCATCTGTGTCTTCTCTGCTATAGGCAGGACCGATCTCGCCGGTTTTTTTGTGCTTTGGGTGCGGAAATGTGAGTACATCATCAACATCCAGCTCTTCGTCAATCTCAACATCTGGTTCAAAGGCGTCTACATCCCCCGCATAATGCGCTCTGCGCTCATCGTGTTTGCTGATTATATCTTCAGGATTTTGTATCCTGTCTGTTTCATCCCGCATTCTGTCTTCTTTCATGACAATCACTTCCTCTACAATAAAATTACCCTTTGCCGAGTGATATTGAAACTGAATGGAGTAGGAACGATAAATCAGAATTGTCGAGAGAAGGTGAGCCTGCCGCTACAAGTCATCCCGAGCCCCCAGTGGGGGTTGCCCACTTGCGTCAATTGGAAACCGAGTTTGGTTGCGAAACAACGTTTTGTCATCAACACTTTCACCAGGTTTCTTAGGAGCGCAGCTGAGGGATTTGCTTTTTAATACTTGGGACTGTTGTTTAGATTCTGCTTAAACTGGGAATATATGACTTGACATCAATACACTCAAGTAGTATATTGTATACAGTCTAAGGTCGGGTGCGGTTTTTCCGTTCCCGAAACAGCTGACTGAGCGGTTATGTGTCTGGGCTTTTCACTCTCCACTCTCCGCTCTCAACTATTTAAGGAGAACGAACATGAGGCTGGATAAGCTTACGATTAAAGCTCAAGACGCGCTGCAGGACGCGCAGCATATCGCGACAGAAAGCGGCCAGCAGCAGATAGAACCCGAGCACCTGCTTCTGGCGCTGCTTCAGCAGGAGGGTGGGATTGTAGACCCGATTCTGGAGAAGCTGGGCGCAGGCCCACAGACCCTTGCTGCACGGGTGCAGCAGGAGATAGACAAAATGCCCAAGGTCACGGGGGCGGTGGCGGGTTCGCAGATAGGCCCGCGCCTGCAGCGTGTCCTTGAGACTTCGTTTGAAGAAGCCGAACGTCTGAAAGACGAATATATAAGCACGGAGCACCTGCTCATAGGTATTGCCTCTGAGACAACCGGCAAGGCGTCGCAGATATTAAACTCCGTAGGTGCAACGCGTGACGCCATCTACCAGGCGATGGCAGAGGTCCGCGGCACTCAGCGTGTCACGGATCAGAACCCTGAGGATAAGTACCAGGCCCTGGAGCGTTATGGCCGTGATCTCACAGAAGAGGCTCATAAAGGTAAGCTCGACCCTGTAATAGGCCGTGACGAGGAGATCCGCCGGGTGATTCAGGTCCTGAGCCGAAGGACAAAAAATAACCCTGTCCTCATCGGCGAGCCTGGCACAGGCAAAACAGCTATCGTCGAGGGTCTTGCACAGCGGATCGTGAACGGTGACGTCCCTGAATCACTGAAGAATAAGAAAGTGGTCGCTCTTGACCTTGGCGGTCTGGTCGCGGGCACAAAATACAGGGGTGAGTTCGAGGACAGGCTCAAAGCAGTACTAAAAGAGATCAAAGAAGCCGAAGGCGAGATCATCCTGTTCATAGACGAGCTTCACACGATAGTAGGCGCTGGTGCCGCTGAGGGATCGGTAGATGCAGCCAATCTTCTCAAACCGATGCTTGCCAGAGGTGAGCTGAAGTGCGTCGGCGCGACTACTTTGGACGAATATCGTAAGCATATTGAGAAGGATGCTGCTCTGGAGCGCCGTTTCCAGCCGGTTATGGTAAATCCACCCAGTGTGGAAGATGCTATCGCTATCCTGCGTGGTCTTAAGGAAAAATACGAGGCTCACCATGGAGTTCGGATCAAAGACTCCGCTCTGGTAGCGGCAGCCGTTCTTTCTGACCGATACATATCCGACCGATTTTTGCCGGATAAAGCTATAGACCTGATCGATGAGGCCGCTTCCAGATTGCGTATCGAGATCGACAGCATGCCCAGTGAGATCGACACAGTAGAACGTCGGATCAGGCAGCTTGAGATCGAGCGTGAAGCGCTCAAGAAAGAGACGGACGCTTCTTCAAAGAAGCAGCTTGCAAAGCTCGAAAAGGAGCTTGCCGACCTGCGCGAGAGTTCGGGTGAGATGAAGGCGCACTGGCAGAATGAAAAGGACGCCATCACCAAAATCCGCGAGGTCAAGGCCAAGATAGAAGAGGCAAAACAGAATGAGTTGAATGCGGAGCGCGGGGGCGACCTCGCCAAAGCGGCTGAGCTTCGCCACGGCACTATTCCTGGTCTTGAGCACGAGCTTTCCGAGCTTGATGCCAGATTGACTGATCTTCAAAAAGACCATAAGATGCTCAAGGAAGAGGTCGACGAAGAGGATGTAGCCGAAGTTGTGAGCAAATGGACGGGTGTCCCGGTCACCCGGATGATGGAGGGTGAGATCGAAAAGCTCGTTCATATGGAGCAGCGACTTGGAGAACGAGTGATCGGTCAGGAAATGGCTATTGTCGCCATCTCGAATGCAGTACGCCGGGCGAGAGCCGGTCTGCAGGACCCGAATCGCCCTATAGGCAGCTTTATCTTCATGGGCCCGACAGGTGTCGGTAAGACCGAGCTTGCACGGGCGCTGGCCGAGTTCCTGTTCGATGACGAGCGCGCCATGATCCGTATAGATATGTCCGAGTTTATGGAGAAGCACTCCGTGGCTCGTCTTATCGGGGCACCTCCGGGCTATGTCGGCTATGAAGAGGGCGGATATCTGACCGAGCATGTCAGACGTCGCCCATACAGCGTGATCCTCTTCGATGAGATCGAAAAGGCTCATCAGGATGTGTTCAACATATTGTTGCAGATACTGGAAGACGGCCGTCTTACAGATGGTCAGGGCCGCACGGTGGACTTCAAGAATACAGTGATTATCATGACCAGCAATATAGGCTCGGACGCTATACGAGAGCACAATGTGCTGGGTTTCAGGGGCGGGATCGATCAAAAGACGACTGATGACAAGATCAAACAGACTGTGATGGATGCCTTGAAGGCGAGCTTCAGGCCGGAGTTTTTGAACCGTGTAGATGAGATCATAGTGTTCAACTCTCTGAGCGAGGAGCACATCAAGAAGATAGTGGATATCCAGATAGCTCTGCTTAAGAAGCGGCTGGCCGACAGGCACCTGGATATCGAGCTGACTGACACAGCAAAGGATGCTCTTGCAAAGGACGGCTACGATCCGGTCTACGGCGCGCGGCCTCTCAAGCGTGCAATTCAGCGTGAAATTCAAGATAAGCTCGCGATGGAGCTGTTGGAAGGCAAGTTCAAGGAGGGCGACCGCATCACTGTCGATGCGAACGATAAAGGCGAGATCGTCTTTGAGCACGCCGGGCAGAGCACGTCTGGTTAATTATGAATAGCTATGTTCGGGCTGGATATCTGATCCAGCCCGATAAGAAATTCGCAATTTCAGATTGTGGAGTGCATTACTGTGCTATCTCGATACGGTCCCTGCGCCGTTTCAGACGCTCCAGAATGATTGGGAAGCAAACGGGCAAGGCCGCGAACACGCTCATAATCATAAACGTGGCAATCAACCCGTAAGCAATCTGCCCGCCAGGTCGCAGGGTCACTAGATCATATACATTTATAACTACTCCATGCCTCAGGCCAATCACATTATGTATGGCCACCATGCTGTAGTATGTCGTCAGACCTGCCAAAGCTGCCATAATCTTGAGCTGCCAATTTGACACACGAGCAAAAAACACCATTATCGCTGCACTCATCAATGTGCTGCACACAGTCAAAGCAGTGCCGAATTGCCCTGGAATAGAGTGAAAAACGGTACACCAAGCCAGCATAAAAAGTGTCGCCTGCGCCGCACTTCCGTAATCATTCAGCATAAATACTCGCATCGCGAACAGAACAAGTAGCGCAGTACCGGCAAGCCACATTGCCTGGGTAGATATTACATAGAATGTGATCGGGCGGCCGCTTAGCGCATGCGCTACCATAAACGCAGCACCAAATACGACGATTGCACACAATGCAATACCAGCTACTCGCCATTTTGGCGTCCTCCAGAGAGCTGCAAGCATAATAATGGCAATTAGGATCTCTTGAAACGCATAGTCTAAGATCCCCAGGGTATTATTATCCATACCGCTGATTCTTAACAAGATGGAGGAAAGCGGCCTCACAGTAATAAGAGCCCCGGCAAGCCAGGTCGCCAGCCATATTGGCCGACGGCTGGCTTGCAATTCCCTCATGCTCCCGACAATCATCACTGTACCGACCAGCAAGGTTAATACTTCAGCTAGCCTATAGCCTGTACTCGGCGCGCCGATAAGTGAGATCATGCCCCATGCCAGGAATGGCACAGCTGCCAGCAGCGCCGACCGCCAACTTGCCGAATTGTGCACCGGAGCCAGCCTTGCCGCCACGTCCTCCGGCGAGCCCAGCCTCTTTTCTGCTTCATCCGCCGCTTCTGTGGCGCTCATGCCTGAGGCAATCAGCTCATCCTGAAGATCAAAATAGTGAGATTTAAGCTCCCGCATCACAAATTTCTTTTCGACGGGAGGTATATCCAATAGCTTTTCGACTCTCGTAAGAAAATGCATCAGCTCCTCCTTATGATCCCTGCGCAAGCCCGAGCACATGGTTTACGTTATTCTGAAATTCTTTCCACTCGTTTAGTTTGCGGGCAAGCTCCTTCTTCCCATGTTCAGTAATAGCGTACATCTTGCGTTCACGTCCGCCGGACGAACTCTCCCAATAACCTTCGATCAAGCCGTCTTTTTCAAGCTGATGCAAATGCGGGTAGAGCGTTCCTTCCCGCATTTGAAAATATCCTTCGCTTGCCTGCTCAAGCTGTTTCACTATTCGATATCCATGCATAGGCTCAATCGCCAGGCACGATAATATCAAGACCAGCGCATTCCCCTTCACTAATTCTGTTGGAGCCGGCATATGATACCTCCTTTATATATGCATCGCACTCAGATGTATTATATCACTAATTAGGGGTTTGTCAACCTCTATTTTCAGAAATATGGAAACAGCTAAGCAGTTTCTGTAATAACTCGCATACTTCCGGAGTTTATGTTATTGTAACGGCAAGAGAGGCACCTACGGAGAAGATGTTTGCTTAGCGATGAACGAATAGTCGATATGATCGTGCAGGGGCGGGTGGAGCTTTTTGACGAGCTGCTCTCACGCTATCGCAGGCCGGTATACCGCCTGGCGTGCAGCATTCTCGGCAGGGATGAAGCCGAGGACGCTGTCCAGGAAGTCTTCATTCGCGCATTTAAAAACATCTCCGGCTATAGTGAGTCTGGGCGGTTTTGGGGCTGGCTGAGGCGGATTACAATAAACGTGTGTCTGAAAAAGACCCGCCCGGTTGTTATATCTCTTGATGAAATAGACGAGATGCCGGGCCATGAAACAGACAGCGTCAGTGAGTCTGTCATAAGCGCCATTGAGTCCGCTGAGCTGAAAGCATTGATCCGCGAGCTGCCTTCTGTCTACCGCTACGTTATCGTCCTCAAATATCTCGAGGATATGAGCTACACCGAGATAGCCGAGGTTCTTGGTGAGAGTGTATCGAATATTGGGGTGCGCCTGCACAGAGCAAAAGAGATGCTGCGCGCACGAATGAAGGTGGACGCCGATGACATGCAGCGAATATGAAATACTGATATCTATGCTTGCCGACGGCGAGCTTGATGAGCGCCGTGCGGCAGATGTCCGGGCACACATAAGAGCCTGCAAAAGCTGTGCCGGTGTGTATAACGAATATCTGTCACTGCAAAAGGGCATATCACTTGCCCTGGCGGACTGTGACGACCTGCCGGACCATCTTCCCGATGTCAGCCGGGTTATCAGACCCAGGCAGAGGCTTTCGTTTGGCCGAGTTTGGGCAGTTGCTGCTGCGCTGATTGTTCTTGTGCTCGGATCATATGCGTATATGCGAATGCAGGAGCACGAGCATACATCCCTGCCGGTCACTGCAAGAGTTGCACCTAAGCGGTCTGCCGAACCTATAAATCAACCGGTCCAGCCGAATCTCCAAGCAAAACGGAAGACTGCGCCGGTCCATTTGGCTGAACAAAAACCAAAATTGAGACCTGTCCGCAAGTCCGTCTATGCGAAGCTGCCCGAGCACAATCGGCTGCAGGCTAAGAAAACCCCAGCTTCCAAACCGGAACATGCGCCCATATCTGTTGAGACCGCACAGATCAGCGTCGAGTATGTCGATGCCGATACCGTGCAGACGCCCGCAAGCTATGGGACAGCGAGCCAGGCAGGTCTATTGCCTCCCATACCGGATAATCGCATGCTGGGCACAATTGTCGCCAAGATGGAGATCATCTCTCATGACGGCGTCCACACTCATAGCCAATATTACAGACTCTTGCAGCCGGAGATAAACCGGGAAAACCTCGGCGATACGGCAGATAAGGAGCCATTACAATGAGACCAAACAGATTATGCAATGTGTTTGCTGTTATATTGCTGTTGATGTGCCTTCGGGCTTATGCAGATGTCGAGCTGAGCGGTACAGTTGTATATCCCGACGGCAGGCCGGCCGCAGGCGCAAAAGTGGAATATGTTATGTCCAACACTTGCAGCGATAAGTATGTCACTACAGATAATTCCGGTGTCTTCACGTTTCAAGCAAAGCCGGGCACATACTACCTGGATGCCACTATAGGTGATTATGTCGGCACGTGCCGGACGAGCGTTTCCGACGACGGCAAGGTCATCACCAAACCGGAGATCAAACTACAATACGCCTGCCTTATTTTAGGTGAAGTCACGGACGCAAATACATATCAGCCTATTGAAGGCGCGCATGTGGGTGTCTATATGGCATACGGCGCCGAGACCAAGTCCGAAAGCAGCGGCACCTTTAAGCTGCGTGTGCTGCCTGTTGCGGGCCTGCAGTTGGAAGTGAGCAAAAGCGGCTATGTGACGACCCGCACCAACTTTAGCGCCGAAGGTAAAGACAGCATGGCTTTCAGAGTCGCCTTGAAGCCTGGGGGAGTTATCCGCGGCAGGGTGACTGACGAAAAAGGCGAGCCTATTCAGGGCGTAGAGGTTCGGGCTGTGCAGGATCAGGTGTATGGAGTATGTGCCAAGACTGCTGCCGACGGCCTCTATGAACTGCGCGATGTGGATACATCTGCAGATTCTACAGTGTATGTTTCAGCAGACAGCTATTCCAGTTCAATTCCAAAGACAGCCCAGTTTGCGACAGGGAGCAAAGAGATAACACTCGATTTCTCCATCAAGCGAACAATATTTAGGAATATCACCGGCAGAGTGACGGATTCAAACGGATCGCCCATACCCGGCGCTGCCATTTCTTTTGGAACAAGCACCTGTGCAGGCAACAAAAAAACAACTGCAACTGATGCTGACGGCAATTACAGAATAGATAATGCCAGCCCAAGAGCGGATATGATCCTGGTGCAGTGCAAGGGTTATGCTCCTGCCTTCCTGTCTGTGGAAGCTGATAAAGATCAGAAACTGGACGCCGTACTGGGCAAGCCTCACTTTGCAAAGGGCAAAATAGTTGATGCTTCCGGCAAGCCGATCCCCAATGTCGGCATCAGCGTTAATGCAAAGACCCCCGTTCTCGGAAGGTTGTATGACACAAATCACGTAATAGGCGCGGATATTTATCGTTGGCTGGAATCGAACATCAGGACTGATGCATATGGCGAGTTCAGCCTCAAAGACCTGCCTGCCGATGGTGTGGTATTGGGTATGTGGGAAGAGAACCACACTGCGCCGGATAGCACTCCCATCTGCGTCGACTCAGATGACAATGTCATAGTAATGCACGGCAAGCCGATGATCGCTGGCAAAGTTGTGGATGCCGCAACCGGAGTGCCAATACACGGCTTCACAGCGAAATGGGAAACGAGCTATCTCGATAACTCTGTCTTTGATACTCCAGACGGCACGTTCAAAGTGCAGATCGATGAAAACAGGTTCTACGAGACCGGTTACAATGTGGTTGTTTCCGCAAAGGGTTACCTGGCTGAAGAGAAAACCATAAAAACGACCGAGTGGCCCAATGTCGATTACTCAAACGTTTTCAAGCTGCAAAAAGCATCGCCGATTATAGGTAAAGTTGTCGACTCAGCGGGCAAAGACATTGCAGGTGCAAATGTCACAATTGCTCAAAACGATTCTCTTGAGACATATTCCACATCCATAACCCAAGGCTCTCCCAGGCTTACGGCTGTCACCGACGCCGATGGGAAGTTTCGTATGGACAGCGCTCTGTCCCACGTGGCTGTTGTGATAGTTGAAAAGGACGGCTTTGCTAAATCAGTGTTGAAGAATGTGGATGTTACAAAACCGGTCAATGTCACACTTACTAAGGCTGCGACTCTGGAAGTAAGAGCAGATGGCCTTGGAGGAGAGTCAAACTATATATATCTGTCGGCTATGGACGATACTTTCCAGACGGCGGATCAATCTGAGAATGGAAAGGCCATATACAAAAACCTCATGCCCGTCAGATACCGGCTGCAAGTGACGATCGGCAGACACTCTACTTTCATGCCGGTGAGCCTGGCGGACGGTCAGAACATGGTTTTGGATATTGATAATATACCCCGTCCGGTGAAGCTGCATGGAACAGCTACAAGACGCGGCATTCCGGTGCCCAACGTCGCTGTTGAGACCAGCCAGGGTGATGATAGAGTCTCATGCGGGACTAATGATCTGGGTGAGTATGATCTTGCCCTTCAAAAAACCGGGGCTGTCGCCGTCAATTGGTATGAAAGCCAGATTGATGGTTGCAGCAGAAGTGACTATTCCAAGATTGATCTCAAGCCGGGTGAGAACAGGTTTGACATTGCGCTTCCCGGCGGGATAGTTTCTGGAAGTGTAATAGATGCGGGTACAGGCCAGCCGCTTATAGGAAAAAAAGTCCAGGCGAGGCGCTGGGCAAATCGAATTTCAGGCAAATCATATGATTATCCCTGGACATCATCCAATACATATGTCAATTGCCAGAGCTATGGTGAAACAAGAGATGGCGGTACATTCACATTGGATGGAATATCGGAGGGCGAGGTGTTTGTCACCGTCGGCGGGCCTTACGGCTCGATGGAGTATGTCAGCGCTCCACTTAAGATAACTAAAGACGGCAGTATAGACAACCTGGCTCTGTCTGTAGGCAAGCCCGGGTTTATCGACCTCAAAATTCTCGACCAACTTTCCGGTAAGTTTTTGGACAGATGGGTTTCAACAGTAATGACATCCGAAAGTTTTGCAGTGGCCTATCCAGCCAAATCAGGTGTTCCGGCGCAACTTCCTGCCGGTAAATACAAACTCTGGATAGAGCCGTCCGATGGCCGCCATATTCAGGTCTGCTCCGATCTGGAGATCAAACCCGGTAAGACTGCCAAGGTGCAGATCAAAGTGCCGAAGGCCAGGCAGCGGATCGTTTTTAAGGTGCCGAAGAACAGCAAATTTGCCAAGCTTGACTGGACGCAAAAACAGCGGGATTGGCGTCGTCCGGGTGAGGAGCAGAAGAGTGGAGCCTGGATAGGGTACTCGATCAGCGATGCCGCTACAGGCAAGAGCGTGCTTGCCGGTCATTATGGGCCGGAGTGGGGCGGTAAGATTGCTCCAAAGCCAGGTGATGACCTCGCTATTCCGATAAAGCCCGGCACGTATCTGCTTGAGGCGGTCTTAAGGGATACTTTTAACTATAGTGTAAAAAATAAAGCCAATCTCTGGCAGGTCAAGACCAAATTGACCGTAAAAGCGGGCAAGGATACGGTAGTTTTGGTCAAGTGATCCCCTCGATGCTGACGCGCCAAAGTCATCTCTCCTTGTCTTTGGCGCGTCAACTTTTTAGAAAACATGTTGTATAATACCAGTCAAACAGGCAAGGAGGCTTTTGATGAAGAGTCGGTCTGGGTTTGTTCTGCTTATAATCTCCTCACTACTGATATCGCTCGCAACATCGGCTGACGCTGTTGGTAAGATCACAATGGACCCCAACACTCCCGAAGCATTGGCGAAAGCTTCCGTCAAAGAGGGATTCTGGACGGCGGACGAGCGCCTGGCACAGAAAGTCGGTGTTCAGGCAAAACGCCAAACTGTCTGTTCCATCATCTCGCAGATCAGTGAAAACACCGGCGTCAAGATCGATACGGGCATAAGCGAGCAGGACTGGCAAGTACGCGACCGTAAAATGATAATATTTGCTAAAGAAATGCCGCTTGCCAACCTTATGCAGTCGATCGCACGGGTAATGAAGTTCGATTGGATGCGCACAAAAAGCAGCGGCGTCTACAGCTACCGGCTTTATATGGACCGCAACACTCTGATAAACGCTGAGGCACAGGCATATCGTGAAGAGGAGCGCTTCCGTCGTGAACAGTCTCAAAAGCGCGAAGCAATAGCCGATGAACTTAAGAGTGTGGCCGATCTTTCGGATGCGGATATGGCAAAGCTGAAAGCAGAAGACCCCATGATGTATGCTTTGGCGAAATCGGGCATGGCTTCGTCGCTGGGAGAGGTATTCAGCAATATGCCTGATATGCTTGATTCATTTATAGACGGCAGTGTGACGCATATAAGCGCTGCTACCACATCGGATGAGACGCGCAGCGCCATGCTCGGCGTAGCCAAAGGTATTGTACGACTGACCCCAGGCATATCGGATGTATCGGAGGATAATCTTTCGTCCAATCCTGATATTCTGCAGGAGATAAGTGTGCAGCCTGCCTACGACAGCGATAGTGAAAATGTTGCTAGTAATATTCTTTCTCGGTTTATGCTTGGTGAGATCGACTTTAAATATATGAGGATCGATTCTGATGGAAATGACTTAGGTGAAAGCGAGTTTGGTTTTCCGATCTTTGATCCGAGCACAAGCATCGGCAGCGCGTTCGGAAGAGCAATGGCCGACGCCATGGATGTCGGCTCAACCAATATCAAGAATGGATATTCCATTAACTTGAAACTGGACCCTGATGAAATGAAAAAAGTCAACTTCGGCGAACCTGTCGTGGAGCATGAAAAAGACTTGGATATACCCGGCGAGGTGGATTTCTCTCAAAATGGTAAAGATCGGGCAGATCCGCTGCTTTTTGAAGAGAAACTCGAAAAGCTTGCCGAGGCCACCGGGCTTAATGTCGTATCCGATTGTTTTACTGATGAAATTAACGATTTGTCCTCAGGCAAGCAACCGGCAAAAGCGGTACTGCAAGGACTGGAGATTGTGAACACCTATAACTGGTGGAAGCGCGGCTCTACTATCGAACTTCGCGACAGATACTGGTTCCGCAAACGTTCACTGGAGATCCCCGAGGCATGGCTTGTGAAGTGGCGCGATAATTTCAAGACGACCGGCACACTGGATATAGATGATCTGGCGGAAATGGCCGTGCTTGTCGGCGAGTCTGCTCAGTATAAGATGAATATCACAAAAGATGAAATCCTGGGCGGGGACACTCTCAGGTGGTTGTTGCAGCAGCACAAGTCGTTTCTGCGTTTTTACGCGACCGTCAGTTCCACTCAACGCGCTGCGCTCTATACCAAAGAGGGTCTTGACCTTGCGAGCCTGCCCCGCGATCAGAAGCAAAATGCAGCAAAATATCTGAACTGGTGGGATGGAAAAAGTTCCGTCGCGATAAAAGGCACAAAGAATGATGTCAATAAGCAGTTTGTATATAGCTTTGTTGAGCAGAATATTAATATTGAAAGTATAACCACTCCAAAATACAGTCCACTAAAAACCGAATAACAAATGTCGAAAAAGGACTTATGCAACCTCTTGTTTAATTACGAAGTATAAATCCGAGAGGGACGCATTTCATTGAAATCCAGGCGTAAACGCAGATTCCCATGGTGGGTGCTTATCGTGGTCGCGGTAGCGGCACTGATCGTCAATTCGGCTATACCAAGGCCGCTGGAAGTCAGAACCGTTCCTGTGACCGAAGGTGTCTTGACATTAAACCTTTCGAGCACCGGCGTAGTCGAGGGTGAGCTTTCAGATATCAGTCCCAGGGTAACGGCGAGAATAGTGAAGCTCTATGTGCAGGAGGGCGATCAGGTCCGCAAAGGCCAGCCTCTTGCCCAGCTTGAGGACAGCGATCTGCTGGCGGCAGTGGATAGCGCGCGGGCAGCCGCAGCCGCAGCCGGTCAGGATGTGGAAGTAGCCGTGGATTCGGCACAGGCCGATTCAGGGCAGCTATACGCCGCAGTCGACCGCGCCCGCGCCGCTCTTAATGCTGCCAGACATAACCTCCGCGATCTGGAAGCCGGTTCGCGTTCGGAAGATATTGCCGCACAGCGAGCATCTCTTGCTCAAGCAAAAGCAAATGCGGCTGACGCCAGGCAGAAATATCAGCGAGCCGAAACACTCCTTAAAGGCGGAGCAATCTCAGCGCAGGAGCGCGACAGCGCCAAGGCAAGTGACGATGCCGCTCAAGCTGCAGTCGATTCAGCCCAGCAGCAGCTCAATAGACTAATAGCAGGCCCTAGAAAAGAGACAATAGACGCATCCCGCGCCCAGGTCAGGGAAGCCGAAGCGGCTCTGCGAGAGTCTCAGGCTTCAATGCATAGGGCTTCAGCAAGTAAGCGCCAGGTTCAGGCAGCCAGAGCCAGGGCAGCCGAGGCGCGCGCGGCTTTGGCAAATGCGCAGTCTCAGCTATCATTTACCACCATCACCAGCCCGGTCACAGGCATAGTCGCGCGAAAGCATAAAGAGGTCGGCGAGACATCCATGCCTCTCGACCCGATTTACACAGTCTCTGCTCTGGATAAGATATGGGTGACGGCTGAGGTCGACGAAGAGGACGCCGCCGCGGTGGCTTTAGGCCAGAGAGTCGATATCACTCTGGACGCCTACCCCGGGCGAAAGATACCCGGTCGCGTGATTATGGTGTCTCGAATTGCTGAGTCGAAGGATGTCGGTCGAGTGCGTGCAAAGATAGTCCGCGCAAAGATACGTATCGAGGATAAGAGCGTTTCACTTCGACCCGGTATGGAGGTAGATGTCAACGGCTCCATACCGACTGGCGGGCGCACGCTTCTCGTCCCGAATGATGCCGTAATGCACGACGGCGACAAGGACATTGCCTATGTGATCAAGGGCAAAAAGGCACACCGCGTTGAAGTGAAAGTCGGCCAGTCCAACTTCGATTCCACCCAGATTCTTTCAGGACTTAAAAAAGGCGACCGGGCAGTCACGGATATAGACAAACTCTCCGATGGTATTGAGGTAAAAACAAAATGAGATCAGAGTGCCCGCTCACCGTCATTCCGAGCGTAGTGAGGAATCTGCTTTGAACCCAACGTTGTAAAAAGCAGATTCCTTGCCGGTTCTCCTCCTAAGAAAACGTCTATGTGCGGATGACAAACAAACGGTTCGCATACAGATGTTTTCCTAATCGAAACAAGTAGGCAACCCCTACTAGGGGCTCGGAATGACAGAGCAACATGCTTTTTATGGGCAGCAACCAGAATTTACTTCCATGTTTCTCCTTATTCTGTCTTTTAGTGATTAAGAAACCTGGTGGAATCAGTGAGTATCAATGAAACTCTACTTCAACTTGATTGCGCGGCCAAGACATACGAGATGGGCGAGGTGAGTGTCCCCGCGCTCAAACCGACCACCTTTTCTGTGATGCAGGGCGAGTTTTTGATAGTGCTGGGTCCAAGCGGGTCTGGCAAGACGACCATGCTCAACATCATAGGCGGTATCGACATACCCACCGAGGGCAGGGTCATATTCGAGGGCCAGGACTTGGCCTCGATGACTGACGACGAGCTTACCGATTATCGCCGCTACAGTGTCGGGTTCGTGTTTCAGTTCTTTAACCTGGTTCCTACCCTCACCGCGCGCGAGAATGTCGATCTGGTGGCCGAGTTAGTTGATAATCCTCTAGGCTCGACCGAAGTCCTTGAGTCGGTGGGGCTGGGCGACAGGGGCGATCACTTTCCAAGCGAACTCTCCGGCGGCGAACAGCAGAGGGTCGCAATAGCCCGTGCGCTGGTCAAGCGTCCTGTGATCCTGCTGGCGGACGAGCCAACTGGGAATTTGGATTTTGAGACAGGCATCAAAGTCCTCAAGGTTTTATCCGACCTAACCAAATCCGGCAATATCACTGTCGTTATGGTCACTCACAACTCCGCCCTCGCGCCTATAGCCAACCGAGTGGTGCGAATGCGCAGCGGCGAGATCGCGAGTGTCCAAGTTAATCAAACTCCGCAGGACCCCGGTGAACTGCAGTGGTAGGCTCAAAGCTCAACCTAAAGCTCCTGCGTGATTTGCGCTCCTCGCCGTGGATGTTTCTTGGTATCGTGCTGCTTGCAGCGGTCGGAATCACACTTTTCGGAACGGGCTATGAGCTTTCTATAAACCTTGGCAGATCGTATGAGCTTTCCTACGAAAAGCTTAAACTGGCCGATTTCAGTATTCAAATGCAGAGCGCTCCCGATGACATAGTAAAGACCCTCAGGCGGATTCCCGGTGTGCGAGATGTGCAGGGCCGCACTGTCCAGGAGATCGAGATAGACCAGCCGCTTTCGCCAAGCAAGAAGGTGATCGGGCGAATAATCGGCCTGCCTGACTATGACAAGCCTGCAATGAACCAGCTTAAGCTGATCTCCGGCGCTTACCCGCGAGCCGGAAACTCCCACGAAGTGCTCATGGAGGCGGGGTTCGCGCAGTATCATCACTACAAGCCGGGCGATACGATCAATATTGTGGTGATGGACGAGAAGATTCATTTCAAGATCACGGGGATCGTCCAGAGCCCGGAGTATATTTACGTCGTCCGAAGCAGTGAGGACTCTTTTTCAAATTCCCGCACATTCGGTGTGATGTGGGCGCGCACAGCCACAGTCGATGAGCTTTTCGGCACGGACGGCTCTATCAACGATGTCCAGATTACCATGGCTTCCGGCGGCAATCGGCGCACTGCCATGCGCCTTGCCGAGCACATAATGAAGCCTTACGGCGCAGATGAAGTAGTCCCTCGCGAAAAGCAGCCCAGTGTCGAGTTTCTACGGATGGATCTGCAGAGCACACAGGCGCTTGCTGTCTTTTTTCCTATACTCTTTCTCACCATATCCAGCCTCAGCATATATAACATGCTCGGACGAATGGTACATGCCCAGCGCGGCCAGATCGGCTTTTTGCGCGCAGTCGGTTTTTCAAAGGCAGCCATAGCTATCCACTACGCACAGTTCTCGCTGATTATAGGCATTTCCAGTGGTCTGATAGGCAGCCTTGCCGGTCACTATCTCGGCATACTGACCACCAGATACTACACCAGCTTCATTCAGGTGCCATATATCGATGCCAGCCCGCGTTGGAGTATCGTTGCAGCGGGCTTTATCATGACCGGCGCGGTCATGCTGATCGCTGGAATACAGCCCGCGATTCATGCGGCAAACCTCGCGCCCGCCGATGCGATAGGCATAGAGGTTCCGGCAGGAGGCCGAACGCCGATAGTTGAGAATATCCTGCCGTTCCTGCAATCTCTGTCACTTATGACACGTCTGCCGATGCGCAATTTTATAAGAAACCCGCGTAGAACGTTTTCCACTGTAGCGGGTGTAGCCTCGGCGCTAACTTTGGTGCTGGTCGCCGCCTCCATGCTCGACTCCAGCGTGTCCGCAGTAGACTTCTATTTCAAACACAGCATGCACTACAGCGCAATGGCGTCCTACCTCAACGCTCAGAGCGAGTCGAAGATCAGCCGGATCGCGACCTGGAAGGGCGTAAGACGGGTAGAGCCTGCACTGGTCGTTTCAGGGAAACTGGTGAAGGGGGACATCTCAAAGACAATCCTCATCTACGGACTGCGCCCCGGCGATAGACTGCTGTCTTTGACCGACTCGAATATGAAGTCCGTCCCAATCCCGCGAACCGGACTTATGCTCGCTAGTTCGACTGCGAACCGGCTCGGCCTCTGGAAAGGCGGAAGAGTCCATCTGACCCTGCCTGAAAAGACCATGCCTGAGCTTGCCGAACTAGCCGACGACCAACATACTTCTCTTTCGCAGTCGCTGATGCTGGGCTATCCTTTGAGCTGGCTTAACCTGGAAACTTACAGCGACACCGTGCTCAAGCCCAGCCGGTCGCTGTTGGAGGTCAATATGGACCGCCTGGTCCCGATAGAATCGATTGCCTACGAGCCTGTCGGCAACTCCGCATATGCGTCAATTGATCAGACTAGAAGATGGTACGGCGGCGCGATGGAACTGCCTCCCAAGGCGATAAATACAGTGGCAATAGACGCTGACCCGAAGTATATGGGCGTAATTAAACACAAGCTCTATAACATGCACGATGTGGCTGCCGTTGTAGTTACTAAGGAGATATATGACGAGATCACTGAGATGATGAAGTCGTCGCGCGTGTTTTTCTACATTATGCTCTCGTTTTCTATAGCACTTGCCGGGATTATTATGTTCAATTCTACCCTGATGAACGTTATTGAGCGCACGCGGGAGATAGCTACTCTTCGCACGGTGGGAATAAGCGTCGGGTCCGTAGCCGTGATGATCCTCGTCGAGAACTTGCTGGCTTTTGTATGCGGGCTTATTATCGGGCTGCCGTTCGGTACATGGCTTGCAGGCGTTTTCGTGCACATGTATGACAGCGAGTCATTCAGCCTTCAACCGGTGATCTTCACTAAGACATACGTGATTGCCGTTTTCGGAATTCTGGTAACGGTCCTGTTAGCCCAGATTCCCGGACTGCGTTATATCCGCAAGATTGAGCTTGCCAGGGCGACAAAGGATATAGGATAACATGAGAGCAAACTTCATTCCCGCGTTGCTATTGGGCGCATGCGTATTTGTTTTGTTCAGATGGTGGTATTTTCGCGCCAATTCGCCATTTTCGCGAGCCGTGCTGATTATGCTCTCGCTTGCAATGATGGTTCCATCAGTGCTTTTTGCGAGCAACTATCTTCTCTACATTCCCTATGCCGACTGGTTCTACGAATTCCATGCATTTCCAGGCGCTGAAGTCTCGTCAGGGTTAGTTGGAGCGCTTTCGGGTATAATGTTTGCCTCCGATAAGCTGAGGCCGAACAAGATCAATGGATGTATACTGATCATCTGGAGTGTGGTCTCATTCACGCTTCTATTGACTCCATTCATGAAGCAGCTCTATGATTCTGTAGACTATTCTTCTCTAAAGGATAAGTGGAAAGATGATATCTGTCTGCAGACAAGCGGCTACACATGCGTGCCGGCATGCGCTGCAACCCTGGTGCGTCTTCATGGAGGCAGGATCACCGAGGCCGAGCTTGCGCGCGCGGCGGGTACTATCAGGAGCGGCACTGAGTACTTGTATATGATGCGAGCACTAAGAAAGCGCGGCTACGAATCGACATATAACAGGCTACGCTCGATCAAGGCCGCTCCTGTTCCCAGTATTCTAGGCGTGCATATGGGAAATCTGGGTCATGTGGTAGTGCTGCTTCATAAGGACAAGAATTGCATCGTGATCGGCGAGCCTCTGACCGGCAGGCGCGAATACACCTGGCGTCACTTTAACGACAGCTACAACCCCGACAAGTCATATATTACCATTGAGCGCATTCGACGCAGTAGCCGGTGATTTATTGCCTGACGTTACCAGATGAATCTACATTCCATTTGGCTGCTCGTAGTCATCAGACGGCTGATTTGTATTTGAGCCTGGGCGTGACGGCTGCTGCATCGGCATTGTTGTCGATGGCTTAGTGTTTGACACCGGTGGAGTAACTGCGGGTGGCTTGATCGCCGGCGCAGGTGTTCTGGTCTGATATGTTGTCGGCGCAGGCGCCTCCGGCTTGGCGAAAACCACAAAGTACGCAATCACCAGCACGACAACCACTCCGACTGCCACCATCACAGCGGATATTTTGCGTGATTTTTCTTTTTCTACCGACTTGGCTTCTTTAGCTTTATCGGAAGCGCGCCTGCTTTTAACCTCTTCGGCAGCCTTCTTGACGTCAGCAAGCAGGTCTTCGCCTATTTTATCGAGGTCTACACTCAGATCCAGTCTGTCATCATCCGGCATTGTGACTTATACCTTCCAAATCCCGAGCAGAGCAGACTGCCCGGAGCATTTCTATTCCATGATACCCAAGTTTTCAATTAAGCTCAAGTATTATGTCATTGTTTCTCTTATTAGACGACTTGCGCCTTGCTTTTGCTCCATTGCCATAATATTATCCCTCCAGGTATTCTACCTGGAGGGATAATATTGCGCGTGAGCATTTATAAAAGCGCATCCAGACGTGAGGTAATGTTGCCCTTTGGCTGCAGCCCGACCATCCTGTCGGCAATCTCACCGCCCTTGAAAATCAGCAGCGTTGGTATGCTCGACACGCCGTATTTGCTGGCGATCGCCGCTTCGGTCTGCACGTCCAGTTTAAATATCTTCATTTTTCCCGCATAGTCCGCTGCTATCTCGTCAATCGTAGGTCCCAGAGCCTTGCAAGGACCGCACCACTCCGCCCAGAAATCCACCAATACGGGCATTTCGGACTTAAGAACTTCCTGCTCAAATTTGTCGGCTGTAATAGCCGCTGCTGCTGACATATCCACTACCTCCTATCGTAGTCAAAAAGTTTGAAAGTTAGAAAGTCAAAAAGTTTGAAAGCAAGGAGCCAATCAATAGACTAAAAACGTCTCAAGATAAGTCATTCCGAGCGAAGTCAAGGAATCTGCTTTGAACATGACGCTAGAATAAGCAAGTCCCTCATGACGCTCGAAATGACGAGTATGCCTTCTGCAATTCGTTCTTACGAAGTCGAAAAGCAAAGTCTAGCAGGACCGGGTAATTTAGACTTTTGACTCAAATTCTTTTGCCGCTCTGTTCAGACGCGCGATGCATCTATCTTTGCCTATTACGTGCATCAGCTCAAAGAGACCCGGCCCCCATGTTCGGCCAGTCACAGCCATACGGACAGGGTGGATGATACGCCCGCCTTCAAGGCTGTGCTCTGCTCCGCCCTCGCGGATCGCTGTCCCGATATACTCAACATCCCATGTTTGAACGCCAACCAGCTTTTCACTAACCGACTTCAATGCAGAGGGCACGCCCTCCTTCATCAGATGTTTCTTTGCGCCCTTTTCGTCATACCCGAAATCGTCGACATAGAAGAATGAGACCATATCAACAGCATCCGCCAGCGTAACGAGCCTGTCCTGAATCAGAGCAGTCACGCTCTTTAGATAAGCCATTTCGTCTTCCGTAGGTGGCCCGCTCACATATCCAGCCGCCTGTAGCCTGGGCAATATCATGCTCGCAAGCTCATCAATGCTCATCATTCGAATATATTCGCCGTTGAGGTCGTTGAGCTTGGCAAGGTCAAATATCGCCGGATGATTTACAATACCCTCCAGACTGAATTTTTCAATCAGCTCACTGCGGCTGTAGAGCTTCTTGTCTTCACCTGCGCTCCAACCCATAGTCGCCAGGAAGTTGAGCATCGCATCGGGTAGATATCCCTGCTCTATGTAGTCAATAAATGCTGTGGAGACGCCGCTGCGTTTGGCAAGCCTTTTACCGGATGTATCGAGTATAGAGGTTGAGTGGACCCATGTCGGCTGCTCCCATCCGAGAGCTTCATATAGCTGAACGTGCTTGGGTGCGCTGGAGAGCCACTCTTCACCCCGGATAACGTGTGTGATCTGCATTAGGTGATCGTCTACTACCGAGGCGAAGTGATAGGTCGGAAACCCGTCTGCTTTGATTATGATAAAGTCGTCCTGAAGGGTGTTATCAAACTCGATTCTGCCGCGGACAGTGTCATCAAACTCAGTGCGCCCTTCAAGCTTCATCTTGAACCTGATGACAGGGGTGGGGCACTCTTTTGCATACTCCTCGCGCTCGGCCTCGGTAAGATCGCGGCACCGCCTGTCATAGCCGGTCGGCCTTTTGGCCGCTTCCTGGACCTTGCGCATCTGATCGAGCCTCTCACGCGAGCAGTAGCAGTAATACGCCTTGCCTTCATCTACAAGCTGTTGAGCGTATTTGTGATACAGGTCAAGCCTCTCTGACTGGAAATACGGCCCAAAGTCTCCGCCGACCTCAGGCCCCTCGTCCCACTGCAGCCCCAGCCACCTCAGCCCTGCCATCATCTCCTCAAGGGAGTTTTCGACGTAGCGCGTGCGGTCCGTGTCTTCGACACGAAGTATAAATGTCCCACCAGCATGCTCGGCAAAGAGATAGTCGAATACGGCGGTCCTTATATTACCGATGTGCGGAGAACCTGTCGGGCTCGGCGCAAATCTCACTCTTGGTTTGCTCAAAACGAAATACCTCTCAAAAATAAAACCCGTGGTATTATACCACGGGTCGGTTAAGTCAGTCATTAGTTTTAGCTCGGCCTACAGCCGGTCAAGCCGTTCGCGCGCCTCTAAATTATCCGGGTCTATCTCCAGCACTCTCTTATAGAAAAGAGAAGCTTCATCAGGAATTTTCATCATTTCGCAAGCGATGCCCGCGTTGATGATCGCTGCCGTATAGTTTGGGTTGGTGTCCAGCGCCTTTTGGAACTGATCAAAAGCTCGCTGGGGCTCTGCGCAAGCCATCAAAGCAAGACCATACCAGTTACGTATGTCCGGGTAGTTTTGTTCGAAACTGAGCGCCTGTTCAAAAGCTTCGGCAGCCTCTTTGTATTCACCCATGCGATACAGCTTCTTTCCAACACCGAAGTGGAATGAAATATCATCCACATTAGTGACCAGCATCTCCTTGAAAAGCTCCAGCGCTCTGCGATGGTCGTCTTTCTTATGAGCCGCAAGACCATCGTTATATGTCTGTGTATCATATCGAGGTTCTTGTTCGACTGCATGTGCTATGTGCTCGGCTCCGGCAGCATACTCACCGATCCCATATGCGAGCACACCAAGCATAAGCAGAGCCTTGGCATAGTTCGGGTTAAGTTCCAGGGCGGCCTCAAGCTCGACCATCGCCTCATGGATTGCCCCCGATTCGGCGATTATTTCAGCCAACTGGTAATGTAGATCGGGAAATTTTGGGTTGTGGGCAATTGCTTCTCTCAGATGCTCTTCTGCGCGTGATCGCGCCCCTCGATTGAGATTATCTTCAGCGAGGGCTGCGTGCGCCTGGCCAATATAGAAAGCGGCCAGTTTGGCTTCCGGGCTGCCCTCGACAGCAGCGTCTAACGCTTCCTCGAATGCCGTGATTGCGTCAAGCAGCAAACCCTGGTCATAAAATTCCAGTCCTTTTTGATATGGTTTACTCAGTTCTCGAACTCCCATCATGCCGCAGCTCCCATAGTGTTGGATTGTTACCATCCACTATTATCGGCTGCATCGCACTTTATCTTACCCCAACACGCAAAAAGAGGCGGAACCCATTCGGTCCCGCCAAGGATAAAAAACTTATGGGAAACAGCTATTAGGCCTTACCGATCTTGAACATCTTGGTTCCACAGGTCGGACAAATGCCCTGAGTCGCGGGTTTACCGTTCTTCATCGTGACGGCTTTCGCGTCCTTCATTTCCCTCTTTGCCTTACACTTAACGCAATAAGCTTCCATTTGCCAATCACCTTCCTTCTCTTGGTGCGGAGGGTTTATGTCTGCCCCCCTGGGCTATTTTTCAACGATGACCGCAAGATATCCTTCTATATACCTGCACACACGAATGAAATATTTGGAATTTAGGCTTTTTTTAGTATTTTAGAGGTTTTACAGCTCAACATCGACCCTGACCAAACCAGTCGTTGCAGCAATATCGGTGACCCATTTAATTGCATAGTTCGTGGTCACGACCTTGATTTTGTATGTCTGGTTGGGTTCGAGCTGGCTAATGCAATATGCGCCTACACCCACGGCGTTCGTATCAGTGCTGCCTACGGAGAGAACATAGCTGCGCGCGACTGAAGGACTAGAGTAGGGCACATAAACCGATGAACCATTGTTTTTGTAGATATAAATTTTCGCTTCGGGGATCGGTATTCCGTTGTGACTTATTATGCCCTGAATGGAAGCGTTGACCGGCGCCGGAACACTGGTCGCACATCCCGACCGCCGGTTGTCCCGATGGAATGTCGGCCATGGATAAAGCGAGGCATTTGATGAGTATGACGCATTTGTTTGGAAGAGGTAGATTCCCTGACTTCCTGCCACCAAGATTTCAACCAGCCCATCATTATCTATATCGTCAATTACAGGTGCGCTGTATGCTTTCAATGAAGCAGTGCTTGACTTGATGCAGCATCCCGCCCAAGCAATGGGGCCGGTGTTATTTGCATGGTTTCTACCGTCAGCATAGATGGCGTAGGCAAAACCATCTTCACAGACAGCGACCACATCCGGCTGTCCGTCTCCTGTTACATCACCGACGCTTACCGGTGCGTTGATGGGATGATTTCCTTCCGGGTCGAGACAGACGCCGCCTTCCCAACCCTGAAGCGCCTGTCCAAGATAATTGAATGCATATACATTGCCGGTATCCGAACCGATTATAACGTCCAGCTTGCCGTCACCATCCAGGTCGGCCAATGCCGGCGAAGATTTAGCTGCTTTACTTATATTGATCAGTAGCTGAGAGTTCGTGCTTGATAGCAAAATATGCAAGTTGCCGTCTCCGGCTCCCCAGGCCACGTCATTTTTGCCGTCCCCGTCTATGTCCCCAATGGCCGGAGCCGTCTCGATCTGTCCGCCGCCGGTTTTTGGCCAGTTGTCGAGATAATAGCCGCTGCTTGAAAAGTTACCCCAGGCATCTCCTGGAAAACCGAATAGATTTCCCGGCGAGGTTACAGTCCCTACAACTACGTCGAGAATGCCTTTTTCATCATTATCCATATCTCCCAAAGCACAGGTAGAGCTGTGGATGACGGTGTTGCCGTTACTCGTCAGGTTAAGCCAGAGACACGGCGCATCTGTGTCGGTAGTTGCCGTCCAGTTTCCGGTTGGATTCCATGACCAAACATAACACGACTGATCGCCGCAGACAAATTCCGGGCTTCCATCAAGGTTTATATCGCCGATTGAGCATGCCATATCGAAAAACGAATAGCGTGCGTATGTCGGCCAGCCGGCTATAGGATTTCCATTGTATGAATATGCGTAGATTGCCTTTGGGGTTTCCGTCGGCAGGAATATACACGGTCTGCCTGAACGCTCGCTGTCCATCGGGGAGCATGAAGGACTGGTGTTGCCATAGTTGCTGCTGTCTGTGCGGAACGGACCTTTTGACCAGATCAGGTTTCCATCTGCCTTCAGCGCCGCCAGATATCCTTCGCCCGTCAGCGTCACAACTTCTTTTTTTCCATCCACATCGCCATCCAAATCCACCACCAGAGGATGCGATTGCTTAATCGGCTCGTCATACCATGGTTGGTCCGCGAGTGCAACTACTGACCAGTCTATAGCCGTATATGAGCAATTATTTTCATATTTCACCAATATCTTCGCGGTTCCGGGTTCTGTAATCATCAGATTGGCAGTCGCAATACCACTGCCGTCGGCAAGCACGGTATAGCTTTGAGAGCTGTTTTCCTCGAAGTGTCCTTTATCAGTCATAAAGGTAAGCGGGACATTCGGCAAAACCGCATCGTTTAATTCTACATGTGCAGTGATTGTTGATGAACCGGCGGTATCGATAACATTAGGCGAAGCCGATACACTGACTATTGGCCCAACCAGTTCAATACTTGTTTCAGACGACTGATCTGCTGACGGATACGTTTCCGCTCTAAGCGTTGCCGTGCCCCTGCCGTCTGAGCCTGCCGAAAGATGTGCGTAAAAACATCCTGTGGAATCGGTTGTGCCGATAAACTCGGTTGAGTTCGATTCCGTAAAGATGCCCCTCGTGGTGGTAAGTCGCACCTGCTTTCCTTCCAATCCCTTCCCTTCGCAATCGCGCCGCAAAGCGCATACAAGGGCGGTATCTTCACTGCAAATCGCTATCGAATCCTTATCACTCAAGATTTCGGTGTAAGCGTCGGACGGCTGCAATTCAAAATCTACACCAGTATCACCAATGTTTACTACCCGGGTTGCGGATTTATAGCCATTAGCGCCAGCACACACGTTTGTTCCGCCCGACGGAATATTCCTGAGTGTAAACGGGGTCCATTGATCAGTCACATTGTTTAAGATGATGCTGTTATTCTCTGAATATACGCGGACAGACCTGCCGGTTTGCTCTCCAACAAGTCGAACCCGTCCGGTGACCGGTGCATAGCTGGGAGTTGTGGATGAAGAATCAGGGGGAGCCAGATCGGCATCTTCTGTGGTTAACACACAGGGAATATAAAACTCATCATTCGTAACATTTGAGTCAGGATCGCACAATTTAGTGCTGAGAACTCCATTAGCGCACATTGTTTGTCCCACGTCCAGTGTATTGTTCGTGTATATTCTTATACCCGCGGCATTGATGTCACTGCCGTCGAACTTGCCCCAACCGTCGTCAATATAACAGAAGACATTAGCATTTTCATCGTAAGTGCTTCCCTGTGTTGTTTTTCCCCACAGTCTAATATACAGGCCATTAGGAACGAGGCCGGTCATTCTCGGACCGAAGGGCTCCTTGTATTTCACAGGCCACCCCATAATGGCGGCCGTATTCATACCTATGGGGTGTATCATTACAGATGAGCTGTAGTCGACTTCAGGGTCGCCCTCCGCTATAATGACTCGTTCGTTGTTTCTGGTGGACATGTGACCTGAAAAAGTTACGAGGTTGCCTCTTTTGAGCGTTGCCGGGACGTAATGACCTGAACTCATTACTACCTTAATGCCGGCTGACCTGTCAGGTTCTTCTATGTAGAAGATATCGCTCGTAATGCAGGAAACAATCTTCTGATTCAAGTAAACGTATGCGCCATCAGGCAATCTTTTGATGTTGGCCAGCACTGTTGAGTATTTGCCTGTGGAAAAAATGGTGGATGCGGAGGCGTTTTGTCCTATCGAGCTGCCGCACGCAAATAACAAGACGCATACAGCCGCTGACAATTGTAGTAGTGTACGTACAAGAAATGTTGCAACGCCCAACCGCAGAGTTCTCATGGAACTCCCCCTTTTCCACCCTGGGCGACTGTGAGAGTGCTTTCGCACTCAAGACATTTGGAAAGCCCTGCCAGAAGCTCATCCTTTTGTCGCCTTTGTGATATTTTGGTGCTGCAAGTCCATGGCGGACCCATATCACGTGTGGAAAATCAAGTAGAAGTGGTTCAGCCAATTATTCTTCTGTCATTAACCATACCACACTTGATTCTCAAAGTCAACACAATCTCTCCCAATTTGCATTGGGTAGCCTGCCATCTTTTTTCTGCACCTGTTTCTATGAGTGTATAGACGCTCGAAATGTTCCCGCGTTTCATTATTTCTTCCATAGAATTATTCCTTAGTATGTGCTTGTTTCGATGTTGCAAACTATACTTTAAGTTCTCTTGTCGTCTCGTTTACATTACCTGGCGCGTGGGTAACCCTTCTTTGGGCGTCTTCAACTTGAGAGAGGTGATAAAAATGCGGGAACCCAGCCGCTTGTTATTGACCAAAACCGGGCAGGAATCTCCGAGCAAAGAGTTTGAGGAGTTTCCTCTGCCTGTGGCTGAGGACTGGGAGAGCCTGGTCCAGAGAGCCGACAAGATGACGGATGTGATCGATAGACATCTCGATTTTGAATCAAAGTTGCAAGGCCGGGAGCTAAGGCCCAACACGCTGTGCCCCGAGCAGAAGGTAAGTATGGTGAGTGATCTCACTGCGCTCTGAGGTAAAATCAGTGAAGAAGCTATTTCCCGAAACGCCGGATGTGCCTCAGACTCAGGCGAATCGTGCCGCCAGGATAATTGAAAAGCACATGAGGATGCATCGTGTAGAGAAGGCAAAAGACCTTCCTGAGGAAGCGCGGATCAGATTATATCGCGACCTCAGGTTCCTCTTTGACGGAGGTGAGCAGCCTCCGGTCGTGGGAGGCAGATTCTGTATACGCAGCTTTTTCTCACGTATATGGGAAAAGCTGGAGGATTTCCTCAGTGCATATGAGGCAGATCGCAGCGATACGGTTAATTTACTGGCTTGGGTCTCTATTGGAGAATCGGCGAGACTGGCGCTGGTGACTATGTGTTGTCCTCCCAGAGTCGGTAGAGAGTCAGGCTGAATTGAAGTGAGAGTTGGACCGGGTGTTCGCGATATGAGCCCGGTCATTATTTTGTCTATTATTGGATCAGAGTCTGTGCAGTGCCGCTATTGCCTGGCAGGCAATACCTTCGCCTCTGCCGGTATATCCCAGTTTCTCAGTTGTAGTGCCTTTTATGCTTACGCAGCATGGCTTTATTTCCAGGCAGCCTGCTATGTTCCCGACCATTTCTCTTACATACGGAGCAATTTTTGGGTGTTCACAGATGACTACCGCATCGATGTTACTAATATGCCAGCCATCTTTTGCAATGAGCTTGCCGACATGCGCAAGCAGTTTGATGCTGGAAATGCCTTTGTACGCCGCATCCGAGTCCGGAAAGTGCCTGCCGATGTCGCCGAGAGCAGCCGCACCCAGCAGAGCGTCCATTATTGCGTGAACCAGCACATCCGCATCCGAGTGGCCCATCAAGCCTTTCTCGTATGGTATATCGACTCCGCCCAAGATCAGCTTTCGGCCTTGGGCAAGCGCATGCACATCAAAGCCGATCCCAGTCCTGTGAACGCCTCCGCCAAGTTTCATTGACGCCAATTCTATATCGGATGGAGTCGTGATCTTGATGTTGTCATACGATCCCTGCACTATGGTCACTTTTTCTCCCAGTCTCTCAACCAGCGTCGAGTCATCCGTAGCATAAAAGCCGTCGGCGTACGCCTTCTCATAGGCTCTGCGAATAAGATCGGTCCTGAATGTCTGAGGTGTCTGTATGGAGTAGAGGTTGGAGCGATCAATTGTATCCGAAACGATATGCTCAGATGTTGCCGACTTTATCGTATCAATCACAGGCACGGCGGCAATGCATGCCCCCGACCTTTTCGCCTCATCAATAGATCGCACGATAATATCGCATGTAACCATAGGTCTGGCTGCATCGTGTATGACGACAATCTCCGAGCCGACCTTTTCAAGCCCCAGATAAACAGAGTCCTGCCGCTCTTTTCCACCTGCGACAATATGCGCGACCTTGCTAAAACCGAAGCGGTCGACTAACTCGCCGACCGCCTCGATCTCATCTTTACCTGTTACTATTATAATTTCACCGATGGCTTCGCACGAATCAAAGACCGATAGGGTATGCGCGAGAACGGGTCTGCCTGCTATTTCGGCAAACACTTTATTTATGCCCCTACCGAATCTTTCTCCTCGTCCTGCCGCCGGTATAAGAGCGCATGCCTTCATCAATCGCATCGTTTTCCTGATCCGAGTTTTCCTTGCTCTTTCCAAAGATCATCTTTCCCTGCACGGTCTGCAAAACACTCGTTACGGCCACATCCAGGGTTTCGCCGATCAGCTTTCTGCCGCCCTCGACCACGATCATAGTGCCGTCGTCGAGATACCCGATTCCCTGGTCCTTCTCTTTACCCTCGCGGATAATGGTAACGCGCATCTCTTCACCGGGCAGCACGACCGGTTTAAGCGCATTGGCGAGTTCATTTATGTTCAATACATCCACGCCCTGCAGCTCAGCCACACGATTGAGATTGTAGTCATTTGTGACTATTGCTCCGTGCACTTCACGAGCCGCCACGACCAGCCTCGCGTCCACTTCATCATTCGGATCGACAGATGAGAACTCCGGTATTTGCAGTTCCATCTCTTTTTGCATCTGGTTCAGGATATCCAGGCCTCTTCTACCCCTTGCACGCTTGAGCGAGTCACTTGAGTCGGCTATTTGTTGAAGCTCCTCAAGCACGAATTTTGGGATATATACCGGTCCTTCTACAAAACCAGCACGTGCTATATCCGCGATCCGCCCATCTATTATTACGTTGGTATCGAGTATTTTTGGGTGGCTGTTTATGTGCAGACTCCCCTTGGAGGACGGCATGGAGCCGGGAAAGTAGAACCTGACCTGTTCCATCAGGCTGACAAGCGCCACCATAGACATATAACATAACGAGACGGCGATTATAATGTTGACCCATGACGGTATGGGAAGAATGCTGCGCAGAAGTAATGTTAGTAAAAGACCTAATACAAGACCGGAGACCGCCCCGATCTTTTCCTGAGGAGCCATGATATCCCACTTGGACTTTGTGCCCTTGATCTGCAAAAATGCAAATCGTTCGAGCGCGAAGCCAAGCAGCGCTCCGGCAACAATGAATACTCCATACAGGCGCCATTTTTCCCCCGAGCTCAATGCTACAGGATTTATGGGAATAAAACCCAGGAACTTGAGGGCTTCACTGCTTGGTCCCTTAAGATAAGCATCGAACCTCTGAAGCGTCTGATAAGCAAGAGCATGGCCTATGACTCCACCTATGATGACAAATGCTAGAGTGAATAATGGTCTGATCCGCCTGCTGCTGATTGCCATTCATATCACCTCCTTTCTACAAATAAATATAAAATACAAAATCTAAAATACTAAATTATTTTATCTGTCGACTTCACCCATCACAATATCAATGCTGCCGACGACAGCTACGATATCGGCTATTTTCCAGCCTTTTACCATCTCATTTACGGCTCCCAGGTTGATAAAAGACGGGGCGCGCCATTTGAGCCTGTATGGCTTATCGGAGCCGTCACTCACCAGATATACCCCAACGTCTCCTCTTGCAGATTCGATGTGGAAGTATACCTCTCCTGCCGGGACTTTTTGTTTGAGCGGAGTTTTGTAATTGAGTTCGCCCTCAGGGATCATATCCAAAGCCTGTTCTATAATATTCAAACTCTGCCTGATCTCGTCGAGACGACACAGATAACGCGCCAGGCTGTCGCCTTCAGTGCGAGTGACGACCTGCCAGTCCAGTTTATCATATATACAGTAAGGATCGGCTCTTCGCACATCGTATGCTACCCCCGACGCCCGCAGGCTCGGGCCGCTCATGGAGTAGTTGATCGCTTCTTCGGCTGAGATAATTCCAACATTATGCATGCGCGCCTTAAAGATCTGGTTGTTAGTCAGCAGATCATCATACTCAACAAGCTTCTCGCGCTGCTTCTTGACGTAGGCCTTGCACTTCTCATAAAATCCGGCCGGCAGGTCTTTGGAGACTCCGCCGGGTCTGAAATAGTTATATGTCAGCCTTGCTCCGCATGTCATTTCAAAGAGGTCGAGTATATCCTCACGCTCTCGCATGCCGTATATGAATGGTGTTGTCGCTCCCAAGTCAAGCCCCATCGATCCGTAGAAGATCAGGTGGCTTGCGATCCTGTTAAGCTCCATCATGATCACGCGGATATATTGAGCGCGCTCGGGGACCTCGATGGCTGCGAGCCTTTCAACCGCACCGACATACGCCATATTGCCGAGCATAGATGCCAGATAATCGAGCCTGTCGGTGATCGGAATAAACTGTATATACTGCCGCATCTCGGCAAGTTTTTCTATTCCTCTGTGCAGATACCCTACGTCCGGGTGACACTCCACCACTACTTCGCCGTCCAGCTTGGTTGCCAGCCTTAGGACTCCATGCGTGCTCGGGTGCTGCGGACCCATATTTAGTTCGAGTAGTTCGGTTTTAATCCTCGATGACATAATCTTTCCTTAATGGATAACCCTGCCAGTCTTCCGGCAGCAGAATTCGGCGAAGGTCCGGGTGAGATGTGAATACTACCCCCATCAGATCGTAGACTTCGCGCTCCTGAAAGTTCGCTCCCTTCCAGATGCCTGTTACGGACCCGACGGCCGGTTCGTTCCTGTCCAGATCGACCCTCAGCGCAAGTTTTGTGTTGCTTGCCAGAGCCGTCAACTGATAGACCACTTCGATTCGGTCCTGCCAGTCGATAGCCGTGATATCAGCCAGGTAATCCAGCGGCGTCTGGTCGAGCGAATGGAGCATCTCGCACACCCCAAAAAGAGCCTCCGGCTTGATCTTGATATTGAGCGTCCCGAAGACGTCTTTACTCTCTAAGACGGCATCGGGGAAGCTATCTCTTATTGTTTTTTCTATAATTTCAGACATAATATTTTTCTCAGTTAGTTTGTGATCTCTGTCGATGCGTAATGCACATTTTGACTAACGCAATTATAATTAGCACGCCCCAAGATACAACTAGCGTGCCACCCATAATAATGGGTATAAATTGCTTTTCTTCTGAATGTATTCCTCTGCCAAGCCAATCAAAGCCAGCACCAGCCCAGAAAAAAGGCACCCCGAGTTTCCAGAGCTTGGTGAATAGCAATATTCCACTCGTTATAAATGCAATGCCCGCTGTAATACTCAGCGAACCCAAGTCATCATATCCAGATACAGATATCCATATGCCGAGTGCCAAAGCGATCAGGGCGAATAATATACGCACTGAACGGTAACGGCCTACCAGAAAGAAATAGTTGTCATGATCAACTGGATTTTGTGTGCTCATGGGCTACCAACAAATTCGAGCTAGTCTTTAGGTACCAATGGCTCTATCAGCATGATAAGAGTTGGGATATCGTTTGTAATCGTGTCCCACACTTTTTCAACGTCTACTCTGAAATAATGATGGATCAGCCGATTGCGCATACCGACAATTTCCCGCCATGGTATTTCTGTATGCACATCTTTTGTGTTTTGCGATATGCTTCTTGCAGCCTCTCCTATGATTTCCAGCAACCGCATTACAGCATTCTGGAGAACCTCATCTGCGTCGAAATGCTCACGTGCCACACCGTCAGTGAACTTGACAATCTTGCGCGCTGCCACAACAATATCCAGCAGATATGCATCATCACGCCACATAAACATCTTCCATATTGTTAAGTATATGCTTGCGGCGGATGTAGTTCTCGCTGCGCTCTACATCCTCGCGCTCAACCAGGTCTACCTCACGTCCAAGAATCGTGCTCAGATCGTCCTGCATGCGCACCATATCAAACAGGTTGTAACGCGCCTCCGGTGCGAATTTGACAAGCACGTCCACATCGCTTTCAGGACGAAAATCATCTCTGAGAACTGATCCAAATAGCGCCAGTTCCGTGATACTCCATCGCTTGCAGAATTCGACAAGCTTTTCATGATCAATTGAGATTCGTGCACTCATATATTACTTCCGCCCCACTTCAGCTCTCATCTTCTCTTTGAGCTGAGCGACTGCATACATAATGGCTTCAGGTCTCGGCGGGCAACCGGGAACATAGACGTCCACCGGGATGATCTTGTCCACACCTTTGACGACCGCGTAAGAGTCAGCGAACGGCCCACCCGCATTGGCACAGCTTCCGGTGGCGATCACGTATCTCGGTTCAGCCATCTGCTCGTAGAGCCTTTTTACTCGTGGGGCCATCTTCTTGGTGACTGTTCCCGCCACTATCATAAGATCGCTCTGGCGCGGTGTCGAGCGGAACATCATTCCGAACCGGTCGAGGTCATATCTGGCCGCGCCTGCGGCCATCAGCATCTCGATAGCGCAGCACGCCAAGCCGAACGCAAAATACCACAGTGAGGACTCCCGCCCCCACTCAAAGACTTTATCCACAGTCGTGGTTATGATCGCCCCGCCGGGCACTCTTTCTAGATAATCAAACGGGCGGTCTACTTCCATTCCAAAACACCTTTCTTATACGCCCAAATAAGGCCCACCGCGAGCACCGCGACAAATATCACCATATCTACCAGGCCAAGGACGGCCAGCGCATGGTTTTTGCTGAAGTCCAGCATTTTTGCCGCCCACGGAAAGAGAAATACGGCTTCCACGTCAAATATCAGGAAAACGAGCGCATAGATGTAATACCCTACCCGAAACTGCACCCACGCGGGGCCTATCGGCTCCTCGCCGCACTCGTAGGTTTTGAGTTTTTCATCTGACGGCCTGTATGGCCTGAAAAACCATGCCGCGATCAGCGTGATCGCAACAAACGCAATACCGACTATTAGAAAAATTGCTACCGCAAGAAAATCTTTAGCAAGCAAAATGTCCTCCGGACGAGTTGAAAAGTTATAATGTCAAAAGGTCAAAAGTTGGAATAGCCCCTCCCGAGCTTTTCGACTTTTAGACTCTATGACTCTATTTAATTTCCGCTTTCAAGCTGCCGATCACCTTCGCCAAACCGAACATAGTCGGCGCGTCGCCTTCAGCCAGCTTGACGTGTGTGGCGTCCACAAAATCCGTAGGCAGCGTAGAGTCAAATGGAACCCACTCGCCCACATAACACTCGGTCCACACGTGATAGTAGAAAGCGTTATCGGTGTAGAGCAGCCCTGCGACAATCCGAGACGGAATTCCGGCCGCGCGAGCAAGAGCCGCAAACAGAATTCCATAGTCCCTGCACACACCTCTCTTAGATTTTAACACATCGGAGGCCGAACGCGTAATCCCTATAGTTTTGTCCACGCTCATATTGGCGTATATCCAATCGCGGATTTTCGTGCATGCCTTGTAAGCGTTAGTCTCCGTGCCGACAATACTGTGCGCCTGCTCTCGTAGTGCGGACGTGTCCCAATCCAGATATGCAGTGCTTGCCAACTCGTCTGCAAATTCCTTGTTATCAACCGGCAGCGTTATAGACTTGCCCGAATCGAAATCCGATGCTTTAATACAGACTCGCACCTTCTTTGATTCCTCGTCAATTGAAGCAGCTTTCTGCCGATTGTCGCTCATGGCCATCTGCTTGTCCAGGCCGGTAAATACGATATCCAGATTCTTAAGATTACGGGGGTCGGCAATCTCTTTATCCGGCTTTACACTGGTGAGGACCGCGAAGTCTTCGGATGCAGCCGATTCAAGACCCGATGTTGCCTCATCTTCGGTCTGCTTTATCATCCGGATTCCCATCACAGCCTGAAGCTGGATACAATCGCCGTCCTTGTCCTGCCAGATTGTCATATCGCCCATACCCGTTGTATTTGTCAGGACGACCGTGTCGTATTCTTTGCCTCCGACTGTGATCTTTTCTCTTCGCTCGACTTTGATATTAAGGTCCTCGATCGCGAGTGTGAGGGGATTGAAGTAATGCAGCGTATATTCGTTTCCCACTTCCAGCTTGGCATCCGGCATCACGAACATTGCGTCGCCTACAAGGCTGATACCCTTGGGGATCGGCACACTTTGATTTGATACACCGCTTCCTGCCGATACCACACAATCGATAGAATCTTTGTTGTATATTGCTCGAATAGTAGTGGTCTTGCCGCCGCTTGACACTGAGAAGTCTTCACGAAGCGGAGCGTATTTGGTGTCTGTGTAGACTACGGTGGTTACAAGTTGTGTGAGGTCCGCTCCGAGGATAGTGAGACGGTTATTGAGGACACTTGCTATCCGATAGCCCTTGGTCCCTTCAAAGACGGCGTCGTCAATCTTGTAAGACATATAGCCGATCTTTTTATCACCCACATACGAGCCCATCCAGGTCTCATATGGGATATCGAATGCGCCGGCTCGTGCGGCAATAGTGATGAGCATAATCGTAAGGACAACAACGGCTCTGCGTCGCATAGCGCCTCCTGATATGATAGCTAAACTTACACTATCATACCACAAAGACTATACATGCCGTTCCGCTATTTTGACTCTATTGAGAGCCCTCATAAGCGCAGCCTGGGCGCGGTCCATATCGATGTCGGCTTCGTGCGCGGCGATCCTCTGCTCAGCCCTTTGAGCGGCTTGCTTGGCCCTGTCGAGGTCGATCTCGCTCACAAGTTCCGCGCTGTCCGATAGGACGGTGACTTTGTTGTCCAGCACTTCCACAAACCCGCCGCAGATTGCCATCGCATCGTTAGTGTCGTCCGCTCTGCGAAAATCGAGTTCACCGCAGCCCAGAGCAGTCATCAGGGGCGCATGGTTTGCCAGCACTCCCAGATATCCTTCGATACCCGGCAGCGTCACCGATACGATCTTGTCGTCGGAAAGGACCTTGCGGTCCGGTGTTATCACTTCAAGTTTGAATGTTCGTTCTGCCATAGTTCTAAAGCCCTGTCTTACTGAGGGTTTCACCCTCAGACTCCCACCAGAGGCTTTGCCTCTG